>CALFYB010000484.1 GCA_937952995.1 uncultured Caulobacteraceae bacterium | reverse complement strand
CCTTCACGGTCTTCTGGGCCTACATCAGCTTCTCGCAGTACTTCCTGATCTACACCGCGAACATCCCGGAAGAGACCTTCTGGTATAACATCCGCGAGATCGACGCCGCGACCGGCCTCAAGAGCCAGTGGTGGAGCGTCTCGATGTACCTCATCTTCGGCTTCTTCCTGCTGCCGTTCCTGTCCTTGCTGTTCTACCGCACGAAGATCGTCGCCGGCCGCCTGCTGACCGTGGCCTGGATCATCCTCGTCGGCGGTATCGTCGACCTCTGGTTCAACGCGCTGCCTCGCCAGGTCTACGACAAGTCGACCCCGGAAGGCTTCGTCGTGACGCCTTTCCTGACGTCCTCCCTCTTCCTCGATCTGGCCGCGATCGTCGGCTTCGGCGGCATCGTGTTCGCGCTCTTCCTGCGTGGCGCCGCCAAGCAGGAGACGATCCCCGTCCACGATCCCCGCATCCTCGAGTCCATCAACTATCATGAGTGAACAACCTTCCTCCGGGAATCGCCCGCTGATCCCCGGCCAGATCGCCTCCTGGCTGCGCATCGTCTGCTTCGCCGCCGCCGCGTTGATCATCACGGGCTACGTCTATCTCTCCGTCCGCAAGGCGCCGAACGCCGAAGCCGAACGTCGCCAGGCCCAGAAGGCCCTGCGTGCCGAGAACGCCAAGAAGGGCCTCGCGCTCATCAATGAGCCCGGTCGCAACGCCGACGGAACTTACCGCATCCCGGTCAAGGACGCCGCCGCCCTCATCGCCGCCGACAACAAGGTCGTCGCCAAGCTCCAGGCCGCCGCCGCGCCGGCCCCCGCCGCCGCGCCGGCCGCTCCGGCCGCCGTGGCCTTCGTGAAGGCCGATGACGAGCAGATGAAGCGTGGCGCCGCGGTCTACGCGCGCACCTGTATCGCCTGCCACCAGCCGACGGGGAAGGGCCTCCCGCCCGTCTTTCCGTCGATCTCCGAGACCCCCATCGTCGTCGGCAACCCTGAACTCCCGATCAAGTTCATCCTGCAGGGGCTGATGGGTCCGATCACCGTCGGCGGCACCACCTTCAACAGCATGATGCCCCCCGTGGCCGGAGTCAGCGACGGCGACATCGCCGATGTGCTCACCTACGTCCGTCAGAGCTTCGGCAACAAGGGCAACCCGGTCTCCGCCGAGCAGGTGAAGGCCGTCCGTGCCGCCACCGCCGGTCGCACCGCGCCTTGGACCACCGCCGAACTCGGCCTCAAATAATCCCCACCTTCCCTTAACCGATGACCCAGGAAAATCGTTCCGGCCGCCCGCAGGGCCGTCCTCCCGAAGGCGACTCCCGTCCCACGCGGACCGAGGCCCAGCTCCGCGGCCCGTTCCTCCTCTTCTTCGTTTCCGCGGTGATCTGGCTGCTCGCGGCCTCGATCCTCGGCGTGATCGCCGCCCTGCAGCAGGGCTCGCTCGCCGGCGGTCCGTTCCGCGATTGCGAGATCTTCACCTCGGGGCATGTCACCGCCGCCCAGCGCAATCTGTTCGTCTACGGCTGGGGCTTCAACGCCTTCTTCGCCCTGAACCTCTGGCTGCTTTCGCAGCTGGGCCGCTTCGAGTTCCGCAACGGCTGGCTCGCCACCCTCGGTGGCGCGGCCTGGAACCTCGCCCTCGCTTACGGCGTGATCCAGGTCTTCGCCGGCAACCAGACCGGCTTCGGTCTCCTGGAATTCCCCCGCGAAGTCGGCCCGGTCCTCGCCGTGGCTTTCCTGCTCGCGGGTTTCTGGCCGATCGTCGCCTTTGCGCGTCGCCCCACGGGACACACCTTCGCCTCCCAGTGGTTCGTCGTCGGCGCCTCGTTCGCCTTCCCGCTGACCTACCTCCTGGCCCAGCTGCTGGTCCTCTGGCAGCCGGCTTCGGGCGTCGTTCAGGCCATCGCGCATAGCTGGTTCGTCTCGAACCTGCTCCTGCTCTGGATCGGAGCCTCGGCTCTCGCCGCGGTCTACTACTTCCTGCCCAAGGTGCTCGGGCGGACCATCAGCGGTTACTATCTCGCCCCGGTGGCTTTCTGGACGTTCTTCCTCTTCGCGGGTTGGACGGGTCCGGCGGCCCTGATCGGCGGCCCGGTGCCGCTCTGGATCCAGTCGGTCGGCGTCGTCGCCGGCGCGATGCTGATCGTCCCGGTCATCATCACCGCGATCAACTTCCACGGCACGCTTTCCGCCGAGGGCGGCTGGTCCCGCGCCTGGAACGACACCACGCTGCGCTTCGTGAGCTTCGGCGCCGTCGCCTTCACGCTCTTCGGCGCGCTTAACGCGGTCTTCGCTTTCCGCGGTTATAACGCGGTGGTCCGCTTCACCTCCTTTGCCGCCGGCCAGGAGCAGCTCCTGACCTATGCGTTCGCCTCGATGGTGATCTTCGGCGCCGCTTACTTCGTGCTGCCTCGCCTCACCGGCTCACTCTGGCCCTCCGCCAAGCTCGTCCACGCGCACTTCTGGGCTGCCGCCCTTGGCGCCGTCGCTTCGATCGTCGCCTTGCTCGTCGGCGGCTGGGAAAGCGGCAAGCAGCTCGCTGACGCCTCCGTGTCCTTGCAGCAGGTCGCCAAGGCCGGATCCTCTTGGAACCTCGCGCTCGTCGTCTCGGCGGTCCTCTTGCTCGTCGGCCACGTCGCCTTCGCCCTCAACGCCTTCGGTATGATCCTCAAATCTTCCGCGCCGGCCTCCGCTGGTCGCCACGAATAATCCGGACCCCCATGAAGAATCTCAACACTCTCCTAGCCGGCATCTTCCTGGCCGTCGCTTTGCCTTTCGGTGCGCTGGTCATCAGCAGCCAGGTTCAGCTCGGCACGCTGGGGCGCGCCCCCGCTGAAGAAGGCGGCCCGCTCTTCCCGTCCCGCGAACCCGGCCTGGCCATCCAAGGCCGCGCGGTCTACGTCTCCCTCGGTTGCGTCAGCTGCCACACCCAGCAGGTCCGTCCGGCCGGGCAGGGTAGCGACATCGCCCGTGGTTACGGCGTCCGGCCTTCCGTCGCCCGCGACTACTCGAAGCAGAGCCAGGTCCTCCTCGGCGATCGCCGCATCGGTCCGGACCTCGCCAACTATGGCGCCCGCGCCAAGGGCCTCGATGCCGTCCACGCCGCGATCCGGCACGACGGCCAGTTTGCTTTCCTCTACGCGGGTGCGAAGCAGGAAGCCGCGAATGTTTTTGCCGGTCTCATCGAAATATTGCGACGATCCTGAACCGGCCTCGGTGAAGCGATAGAAGCGTTTGACCCCGCCCTTGGCCGCAATCTCGGCATAGAGCAGGTCGCCGGTCTCGATGGTGCGGCCGCTGTCGGTCAACTTGCGGTCAAAGACCATCTTGAATCGGTCGCCGGGCTGGATGTCGCGGCTGAAGTCGAGGCTATGGCCGAACAGCTTGACCACCTGGGCGGTCAGGGCCGGGGTGGCCCCGGCCTTTTCGGCGCTCTGGGCGGCCCATGCCACCAAGACCCCCTTCGTGGCCACCTATCACGGGGTCTACAAGGCCAAGTCGGATCTGAAGCGCTGGTACAATGCGGTCATGACCCGGGGCGATCTGGTGATCGCCAATTCCGACTATACCCGCGCCCACGTTATTGCCGAGCACGCGGTGGCCCCCGAGCGGGTCATTGCCATCCCCCGCGGGGTCGACCTGACCCGGTTTGATCCTGACCTTGTCTCTGCCGAGCGCGTCGCAGCCCAGCGCGCCAAATGGGGATTGGAGGCCGGCGAAAAACGTCTCGTCCTTCTGCTCGCCGGTCGGCTGACCCGCTGGAAGGGGCAGCGCCTGCTGATCGATGCCTTGGCCGCGCTAAAGGCCGCTGGGCAGGGTGAATTGATCTTGATTTTGGCCGGAGATGCTCAGGGCCGCGATAGCTATCGCGACGAACTAGCCGACGCGGCCAAGGCGGCTGGCCTAGCGGAAGCCGTGCGTCTGGTTGGCCATTGTGATGACATGCCAGCGGCCTATCTGGCCTGCGACGCCGCCGCCGCGCCTTCGCTTGAGCCTGAAGCCTTTGGCCGCACGGCCGTCGAGCCTCAGATCATGAGCCGCCCGGTGCTGGCCGCTGACCATGGGGCCTTCCGAGAAACGGTGATTAACGGCGAGACAGGCCTTTTGCTGGCTCCCGGCGACGTCAAGGCTTGGCAAGCCGGTCTGGCCAAGCTGTTGGCCCTAAGCCCAGAGATGCGGGCCAAAATGGGCGCAACGGGGCGCGACAGGGCCGTTCGGCTCTATGGGGTCGAGGCCATGACGGCGGCGACACTGGCGGTCTATGAGCGACTGGTCGGGAGCGCGGCATGAAACCGGTCCTGATCATCAAGCTAGGGGCCTTGGGCGACTTCGTGCTGGCGCTGGCCGCTATGAAGCGCATTCGCATGGCCCACCCTGAGGCCAAGATCACCCTTCTCACCACCCCGCCCTATGAGGCCCTCGCCAAGGCTAGCGGTCTGGTCGATCTGATCGAAACTGATGGTCGGCCCAAGGGCTGGCGCGAGACCCTAGCCCTGATCCGGCGGCTGCGGCGAGCGGGCTATGGCCGGGTCTATGACCTTCAGACCTCGTCGCGGTCGAGCCGCTATTTCTACGGCCTATGGCCCTTTGCCCCGCAATGGTCGGGGATTGCCAAGTTCTGCGCCCTGCCCCATCGCAATCCTCAGCGCGATAACATGCATACATTGGAACGGCAGGCCGATCAGCTGCGTGATGCGGGCATCTGGCCCGACGCGCCGGTGACCCCGGGGGCCGCCCCGCCGCCCGACCTATCCTTTGCCGCCCAAACGCCGGTGCCCCTGCCGAGGGACCTGAACAGGCCGCTGGCTCTGCTGGTGCCCGGAGCCTCGCCGCATCGGCCAGAAAAGCGCTGGCCCGTGACGCAGTTCGCCCTGCTGGCTCAGCGCCTGATCGCCGAGGGCATGACCGTCGCGATCCTCGGCAGCGCCCTAGAAGAGCACGACGCGGCCCGTATTCGCCAAGTCGCCCCGGATGCCTTGGACCTGACCGGCAAGACTAGCTTTCTGCAGATCGCGGCGCTGGGCACCAAGGCCGCGCTGGCGGTGGGCAATGATACAGGCCCCCTGCATATGCTGGCCGCAGCGGGCGCGCCCACCGTGGCGCTCTTTTCCGCCGCCTCCGAGCCCGCGCAATGTGCCCCGCGCGGCCATGTCACGATCCTTCAGTGCCCGGACCTAAAGGATTTAGCCCTTGAGCCGGTATTCCGCGCCGCTCAGGCCTATCCATCGGTACCAAAGGCCTAGAAGTGACGCCTTCTGGTCGCAGTTGCCGCTTAATCGACCGCTAAACCGCAGCGGAGCTTGATCGCAAGGCAAGGCTTCGTCATATATCTTTTCGCACGGACATTTATCGGATCTGCCGTTAAGTAGACCTTGCACCCATAAACAGGTCAGGAGACCCGCCTATTCGCCGCCCAATGCCAGCGCCCCCGTCCAAGGACGGCCCGCGTATCAATGACGAGATCCGAGTTCCCAAAGTCCTGCTGATCGATCAGCACGGCGAAAAACAAGGGATCATGCCCACTGTCTCCGCGCTCGAAGCGGCGGAAGAGGCAGGTCTGGACCTCGTTGAGGTGTCTCCCAACTCAGAGCCACCGGTCTGCAAAATCTTGGATTACGGCAAGTACAAGTTCCAAGAGCAGAAGAAGAAGGCTGAGGCGCGCAAGCGGCAGAAGGTCGTCGAAATTAAAGAAATCAAGCTGCGTCCGAACATCGACACGCACGACTATGAGGTCAAGGCCCGCGCCATGCACCGCTTCTTCGAAGAGGGTGACAAGGTCAAGGTGACGCTCCGTTTCCGTGGCCGCGAGTTGGCCCACCCTGAATTGGGTATGAAGCTGCTGCACCAGGTCCGCGCTGACTTCGAACCCGTCGCCAAGGTCGAGTACGAGCCGCGCATGGAAGGCAAGCAAATGATCATGATCCTGGCCCCGCGCTAGGCTGATCCTTTAGATAAGATCGAAAAGCCCTCCTGCCGATGACTGGCCGGAGGGCTTTTTTGTGCGTTTTGGGTTGAGGTTCACCACAGACTGCCGCGTCCCCCGCGAAGGGCGCGGGGAAACAAGACCCCCTTCGGCGCGTCGCGCCACTTCCCCCAGAGGGGGAAGATCTCGGTACGTAAATCTTCCCCCTCTGGGGGAAGTACCGGCGAAGCCGGGGTAGGGGGTCGGTTTACGCTGGCTTGACCAGATCCGCGTACTGGCCGCCCTTGCGATAGCGATAGAGATAGGACGGCACGATGGCCTCGACGCTGGTCGCTTCAATGCCAAGGGCGCTAAGACCCGGCAGGGACGGATTGGCGACATTATCGCTCTTCAGCAGTTCGACCTGATCGCTGGTCAGGACCGGCGCGAACGGGGTCAGCTTGACCTGAATGTCCCCGGCCATCCCGATCAGACCGGCAATGGCCCAAGGCACGGGAACCAGCGGACGGTTCCGCCCAGTCTCGCGCAGGATCAATTCCAACAGGTCCTTGAAACTATAGATCGCAGGCCCACCGAGCTCGAACGTCTTGCCCGCTTGGGCTGGATCGCTAAGGGCCGCAACGGTCGCCGCCGCAACGTCACCGACAAAGACCGGCTGGAACCGCGTGGCCCCGCCACCGATCAGCGGCAGGACGGGTGCCAAGGTCGCCATCGACGCAAAGCGATTGAAGAAATCATCCTCAGGACCAAAGACGATCGAGGGACGCAGGATAATGGCCGAGGGGATCAGGGCCTTAACCGCCGCCTCACCGGCCGCCTTGGTACGGGCATATTTGCTGACGCTATGCTCATCGGCACCGATGGCCGAGATCTGCACCATCTGGCTGATGCCTTGAGCGACGCAGGCCTTGGCGATGGTCTCTGGCCCCATGGCCTGCAGGCTCTGGAAACCCTGACGGCCGGTCTCATACAGGACCCCAACCGCGTTGACGCAGGCCTCGGCCCCTTCGAGCGCACGCGCCACCGATGAGGGGACGCGGATATTGGCCTGCACGACCTCGATCTGACCCACATCGCCGAGCATCCGCAGCCGATAGCCCAGACCCGGACGACGCACTGCCACCCGAACGCGCAGACCCTTGCGCGCCAAAGAACGGACAATCTGCGCGCCGACGAAACCCGACCCGCCAAAAACGGTGACCAGACCTTGCATGATATCCTCAACCTCTAAGACCCGGCGAACCGGCCCTGCTGCCCACGGGATAGACGAGCCGCCGGTCCTGCGCAACGGCCCAAGCGGCTCTGACCGCCGATGAATGTCATTTGCCGCCAAAACCTGCATTGACCGGACGATAGAGAAGCCCTATCTAGCGCCCCTGCCTTGATCCGGCCTACCGGACACAGGGCCCAGGTGGCGGAATTGGTAGACGCGCTGGCTTCAGGTGCCAGTGATCGAAAGGTCGTGGAGGTTCGAGTCCTCTCCTGGGCACCATCTCGCTGTTCGCGGATGGTCACCAAAGCTAGAAAAACTCAATAAAATCTGATAGTTTTACGGGGAATGGTTCACCCCGGTGCGTCGACGTTCGCCTACAGCCGCCCTGTTTGGGGGTGCTGTTGGGGGTATAGGCGCGCCCTAGCTGGATGAGATACCCCCAGATGGCGCTGACGGTAACGACATCTTCGTCGGCGGCGGACTTTGTGCTGCAGGTCTCGGGGCAGCAGGATACCAGCCAAGGGCTGGGTGTTGTGGGGGAGCGTAGCGGTCAAGGGTAACAGTTGAGGCGATCTGTGGCCATGTAGACTAGCTATGTATATGCGCTATCAATCTGTATTTATGAGGGATTTTCCCCGTTTAAATTTGACACCTTAAAAACGCTAAGTCTTTTGTACTACTCAAGGTGATTAATGTGGCTCTGGTGCCCCATTACAGCATTGGGTGGGGACTCAAATGTCGATTTTCGATGGCGCAATTCATATCGACGCGGATAGGCAGACTGAGACCCGTTTGGGCACCGACCGTTTCGGGCAAAGCGAGGGTGACGTCGGGCCTTACTATTCGCTGTCTGCGGTTCCCAATCCAAAGCCGAGTTTCACCCGCGCTGAAGCCGCAGCGCAGATCACGCGCTACAATATAAAATGGTCTGCAGATCTTGATGGCATCACACGTGTCACCTTTGGCTTTGCGGCTGAATCACCGGTGCTAGGTGGAAGCTTTAATACCCAACGCACCTTCTCAAGGTTCGACGAAACGCAAATCAATTTTGCAACCCAACTTTTGACTGCCTGGTCCGACGTTGCGAATATCAAATTTGACCGTGTCGGCACCGGAGCGTCAGGTGAACAAGCATATACCAATAGTGCGACGATATTATTTTCTAATTACTATGATGATTATTTTGGATATTTCGGTTTTGGGCAATTTCCCGGGGATTCTGATCCAAGATCCAATGATGGAAATGTATATTTGAATAAATTTACAATAAATGAAAACAGCATGAAATATTTAAGTGGATATTCTCACGATTTTATCCACGAAGTTGGACATGCAATCGGCTTGATGCATCCGGGCAGCTACCAAGAACAGACCATAATATATAGCAACGCAGCTGAATATATTGAGGATTCGGCTCAATATACCGTCATGAGTTATTTTGGATCGGAGCTCACCGGCGCATCCATTGGCCTTTATTCATCAACGCCCCTCATGGACGATATTGGCGCACTCCAACGGCTCTATGGGGCCAATATGACCACTCGGACCGGAGATACGGTCTATGGCTTCAACTCAACGGCCGGCCAAGACTGGTTTGCCGCCTCCAAGGATGGGATTACCCGACCTGTCATCTTTTGCGTCTGGGATGCGGGCGGCAATGATACGCTGGATTTCTCAGGTTATAGAGACATCCAACGGATTGATCTCAATGCCGAGCATTTTTCAAATGTCGGCGGTTGGGTTGGCAATGTCTCAATCGCCACCAATGTCGTCATCGAGAATGCGATTGGCGGCTCGGGTGCCGATAGCCTAATTGGCAATAGTGCAGACAATCGCCTTGAAGGCCGCGCGGGCAATGACAGCCTCTCAGGAGGCGCGGGCAATGATACCCTGATCGGCGGACTTGGCGACGACCGGCTGGATGGCGGAGCCGGGCTCGATATTGCCTCCTATGCTGAGGTCACCAGCGATCTAACCATCGATCTGACCCTATCAACGGCTCAATCCATGGGAAGCGCTGGACGCGACACGCTGATCTCGATCGAGGGCATTATCGGAGGCTCGGGCAATGACAGTCTCAAGGGTGGGGCTGAGGACAACTATTTTGTCGGTGGGGCCGGTAATGACCGGCTCGATGGCGGTAATGGCCTAGATGTGGCCTCCTTTGCGGGCCTGACCCGCACGTTGGACATTGATCTATCCACCTTCTCGGGCACCATCACCACCGACTTGGGCACCGACACCCTGATTTCGATTGAGGGTATTATCGGCGGCTCGGCCAATGACAGCCTCAAGGGCGATGGGGGTGTAAACTATCTCGATGGCGGCGCAGGTGACGATAGCTTGGTCGGCCGCGGCGGTGACGACATTTATGTGGTCGATTCCGTCAATGATAGGGTCATTGAGGCCACCAATGAGGGCACCGATCTGATCAAGGCGTGGATCAGCTATGGTCTGGCCGCCAATGTCGAAAACCTAACCCTGCTTGGCAGTGCGGCGATTGATGGGACGGGAAACAGCCTCGACAATATCCTAACTGGCAATGGCGCGGCCAATCGCCTTGACGGAGGCGCGGGCAATGACCGCTTGATCGGCGGCGGCGGAGACGATGTCTATATTCTGGATGGTACCGGCGATGTCGTGGTGGAAAATGCCAACGAGGGCACCGACACCGTCGTGGTTGGGTTTAGCTACAGTCTGGGGACCAATCTAGAGAACCTGACCTTGACGGGAACGGGCGCGATCGATGGGACCGGAACTGGTCTCGACAACACCCTGACCGGCAACAGTGGCAATAACCAACTGTTCGGCGGCGCGGGCAACGACATCCTCATGGGCGGCGCAGGCAATGACCGTTTGGATGGCGGCGACGGGTTTGACCTTGCGTCCTATGCCGACCTAACGACCGGGCTCGAGGCAGACCTGGGTAACGCCTCTGGCACCATTGTCTCGTCCTTGGGGACCGACACGCTCGTCTCGATTGAAGGCATCATCGGCGGCTCGGGCAATGATGTGATTAAGGGAAGTGGGGCCGACAACGAACTCAGTGGCGGTTTGGGCGACGACACCCTGATGGGTATGGCCGGGAATGACATTTTAAGAGGCGGCGCGGGTCTAGACCGGATCGATGGCGGCGACGGAAATGACAAGGCCTATGGCGGGGACGGCAACGACACGGTTAGTGGCGGAGCCGGAGACGACACGCTCTATGGTGAGGCGGGCAATGATAACCTCTCGGGTGATGCCGGAAATGATGTGATCGATGGCGGCGTCGGGGATGATCTGTTGTCCGGGGGTGACGGTGTTGACGCCCTCACCGGCGGCGCAGGCAACGACAGGCTGCTGGGCGGCGCAGGTAACGATACGCTGCAGGGCGGGGACGGTAACGACACCATTTCTGGCGACGACGGCAATGACGTTCTGAGTGGCGGCGCTGGAGCGGATACAATGAATGGGGGCTCAGGAAACAACGAGCTCAATGGCGGCGACGGCAATGATATTTTGCAAGCGGGAGATGATGGCGATCGAATCTTCGGCGATGCAGGAGACGATACGATCAACGGTGGCGCGGGGTATGACCAACTCTATGGGGGAGGCGGAAACGACACGATCAATGGCGGCGCCGACACTGATTTCATATTCGGGGGTGCCGGTGACGACATTTTGAATGGCGGAGATGGAGTTGATTTCGCTTCTTATGCGTATTCAATCGAAAGTGTGACTGTAGATTTAAGAGTTAAAGCAGCACAAGATACCGGTGAAGGTTTTGATACACTAAGAAATATTGAAGGAATTTTTGGCGGGTACGGCAATGATCTGTTGATTGGCAATGATATTGAAAATCAAATATATGGCGGAATCGGAAACGATAAAATCTACGGTTATGATGGAATTGATTATTTGAGTGGTGATCAGGGCGACGATATTCTCAATGGCGGCGCGGGTAATGACACGCTGGACGGCGCTGACGGGCTCGATATCGCCTCCTATGCAGAGGTCACAACTGACCTGACCATTGATCTTAGTCTCAAGACGCCGCAGGACATGGGCAGTGCAGGGTCGGATACTCTGATCTCGATCGAGGGCATTATTGGCGGATCTGGCAATGACACGCTTAAAGGCGATGCGGGTGCCAATGTCCTCGACGGCGGCACAGGCAATGACACGCTTCTAGGGGGCGCAGGTGACGATATTCTCATCGGTGGTGTGGGCTCAAATCGGCTCGATGGCGGCGACGGCTTGGATATGGCCTCCTATGCGAGCTTAACCCGCGCCCTTGAAGTCGACCTTTCGAACTTCTCTGGCACGATCACCACGGCCCTAGGCAAAGACACCCTCATCTCGATCGAGGGGCTGATCGGGGGGTCTGGCAATGACATTTTGAAAGCCGGGGTGACGGCAACCTATCTCGATGGCGGCGCGGGCGATGATTTCCTTGGCGGAAGCGCCTATGCCGATACCCTGATTGGCGGTACCGGGGATGACCGTATTGCTGCGGGCGGCGGCGATGATCGTCTCGAGGGTGGTACTGTATACTACACGCTACTCGGCCAAGCCGGTGACGACGCAATAGGCGGCGGTGCTGGGCGTGACTTCATCGATGGCGGCGATGGCACCGACACATTGAACGGCGGCGAGGGTAACGACTGGTTCAATGGCGGCAACGGCAATGACGTCATCAATGCTGATGCGGGCAATGACACGATCTACGGCGACGCTGGAAACGACCTCATTGA
>CALFYB010000483.1 GCA_937952995.1 uncultured Caulobacteraceae bacterium | reverse complement strand
TGAGGTCCGGTCGCGGCTAGAAGATCGCGGAAAACACAGCACCGAACACAGGTTCGGCACCAATCTTGATCCGCGTTATAGAGATGGCTAACCGCAGGCGCAACCAAACAGGGCTAGGAAAACACGGTTTGCGGCGAATTTGTTCTTTATCCGACTCGGCATCGGCAGTGGGATTTTGCGCCATTGCGCCAACCACCAGAACAGATGCCCAGCATTAGGACGTCAACGCACCCTTCCAGCCAAATCGATCGGCCCTCAGAGGAAATTCAACCCCCTGAAGACTTGGGGGCGAACAGGGGTGCGGCGGCGGTCCCGCGGCGCTCCAACTTGCCCCAGCCAACCTGCGGGCCGCGAACAGCCGTGATCACAGCGCGGACCACCACCGAATACATCATCTGGCGATAGCCAAATCGCTGAAGCGGCAGCCAAGGCAGGTCTGACCATGGGGCCTCTCGCTCCATCGCCATACCCATCACCCCGGCCATCAGATCGATCAGCACAAAGATGCCCCAATAGAGCAGGATGTTGGTCGTCTCATCTGGCGACCACTCGATGGGGTGGGCCATATGGGCCAAGATCCCACTAACAATGCCCCAGACCACGGCGAGGTCGACGAGCGGAGCAACAACCGCCAAGAGAATTTGAAAGAGCCAAATCTGTGGCAAGGCGATGAAGCCCAGCACCGGCGACTTGGTGCTGAACAGACCGTCGCGATGTTTCCAAAGGCACTGCAAGGTGCCGAACGACCACCGGAACCGTTGCTTGAGCAGTCCAGCCACCGTGTCAGGAGCTTCAGTATAGGCGCGCGCGTCTGGATCGAAGGCGACATCCCAACCGGCGCGCTGAACGGCGATGGTCAGATCTTGATCCTCGGCCAAGGTATCGGGCGGATAGCCTCCCAGATCGATAAGAGCCGACTTGCGCCACGCCCCGACCGCACCGGGCACCACCGTGACGGCCCCTAGCGCTGCGAGGGCTCGCCGTTCAAGATTTTGCGCCGTGACATATTCAAGAGCCTGCCAACGGGTAATCAGATTGAGCCGATTGCCGACCAAGGCATTACCCGCCACAGCACCGATCTGCGGATCAACAAACCAGCGGGCCAAACGGCCCAAGGCCTCAGGGGCAAAAAGGGTGTCAGCGTCTAGCGCCACGATAATGTCGCCCTTGGCCTCGACAAGGCCACGGTTCAGGGCGAGCGCCTTACCGCCATTTTCAAAACTCAACAGGCGCACCTGCGGGTGCCCCTCAAAGGCCTCCGCGACCACAGCCGCAGTGCGGTCTTTGGAACCGTCATCAAGAACGATGACCTCCATGTGGCTCCAGTTGGACGCCAAAATTTGGCGCACGGAATTCACAATGACCTTTTCTTCGTTGAAACAGGGGATCAGGACGGTGACCATCGGCCCTGTGGCGGGATCAAGTTCGGGCGGCGTGCGCACCTCAACCGTAAACCGATGGACCAGCGACAGGCTGGCCAGAAAGGCGAGACGGGCCACACCGAGGGCGATGGCGGTGATAAACAGCACGCGCAAAAAGGCGTCAACAATGCGGAAAAAGCCAAAGCCGAGCCGGTCTAGGGCCAAATCGAGACTGCCGCGCGAGGTTGGAGGCAGGGCAAGCTTGGGCGACAGACCCGCCAACTCTGAGACCGTCACAAGACGATAGCCGTGGGCGCGCAGGGCATCAATGAGATGGGGGAGCGCTTCGACCGTACGCTCGCGATTGCCACCAGAATCGTGCAGCAATACGACCTGCCCGCCTGTCTCTGGATTTCGGTCCGCTAGCCGCGCTAAGGTCCGATCAACGATGAGCTTGGCATCGGGCTTTTGCCAATCGTCGGGGTCAATCCGCAGGCCGACCGTCAGATAGCCTTGCTTTTGCGCCGCTAGGATTGGGGCCACTTCACGCGGAGTCGACGGCTCGGCGTCACCGAAATAGGGCGGGCGAAACAGGCGCATAGATCGCCCGGTCAAGGTCTCGAACAGGCGTTGAGTGACATTCAGCTCGAGGACGGTCTGAACCGCAGAAATCTCTCCGATATTGGGATGGGTATAGGTGTGGCTGCCGACCATATGGCCCTCGTCCAGCTCGCGCTGCACCAGACCCGGCCAGGTTTGCATATTCTCCCCGACGATGAAGAAGGTGGCGGGGGCCTTCTTTTCCTTCAAAATATCGAGAATGTCTGGGGTCCAGCGCGGGTCAGGTCCATCGTCAAAGGTCAAGGCGACAAGCCCCGGATTGGCCCCATAGCGCTTAATCTCATAGGACGATGGCATCACATCATAATGCTGGTCGGTAATCAGGCCGTGGTGGGGGTCAACCGTGATGGAACGTTTGCCTGCCGATGGGTTCGACGCGACATGCAACACCTCACCTGTGCCATCAAAATCAACACCCTCCCCCGGCCCCATTTGAGTCAGACCCGCTGAGGATATGGTCCCATATGGCTTGCCTAAGAGCGGCCAAATACCGGGATCCTCAGAACCTAACCGCCAAACCCCATAGGCGCGGGGATGCCAAGCGTCGGCGACCTTGATCTGGTTGTACAGTGTGGGCGCATCCAAGAACCATACCGCGTGCTGCTGGTGTTGGTCGTCTTCATAGGCAAAGCCGGGATTGAGCGAGGCATGGTCCATGCGCACATCCGCGCCCGCATCATGGGCAAGGACCGACGCCTCGTGGAAGGTCACCACATCGGCCCTAGCCTTGCTGGTGCTCGTTGCGAGGGTCCAGTCATAGCCGTAGGCCCCGAGGATCATCATGGTCTTGGCGGGATCAAGAACTCTAAAGCTCTCGGCCATGTGGGACTGATACCAATCCTGTCCGGCAACCGGCCCGGCATCACCGGTCAACCAGTGCTCGTCATAGGCCATGAGCATCAGACTGTCGGAGGCCTTTTGCAGCTTAGCGAGGGGCCATTCAGGATCGTCCATCGGTGCGGTGACCCACACTTCACGGCCCAAGGGACGCAGGGCAGCGACCGCTTGGGCGACAAAGCTGGGATAGGCCCGCAAGCCTGCGCTCGATAGGTTTTCAAGGTCGAAGACATAGCCGCCATAGCCGCGGCGTTTGGCCAGATCAACCAACTGCGCGATCAAGCGTTTGCGCGCGGCGGGATCGGCTAAGAAGCGGTCGGCCATCGCCCCATCAAAGGCCATGTCCTTAGCGTTGAACAGGACAGGCAGAACAGAGGGACGATTCTGGGCCGCCGCAATCATGGCCGTGGCTTGAGGATCTTCGGTAAGGGTTATTGCGCCCTTGGCATCCTTAAGGGCAATCCATTGCGGGGCGACCACATCAAGTTGGGCCAGATGGTCCGTCAAGGAATGGCGTGAAAGCTCATCCCAACTGACATAGAATCCGACCGTCAGCGGCTTGGCCTGACCACCGCGCGTGGCCGTCCGCGGATGGGGCACGCGGGTCCAACCGGGCTTAGCCTTGAGGCTATGAGCGTTCTCGCGGTGCAAGGCCGAGAGCACGCGCGGATCGCGAAGCTGCATGTCGGGTAGACGCGGTGCTGTCGCCAGCGTCATGAAAAAGGCAGCGATGACCGCCAAAATACCTGACACAACAAAAGCAAGAACCAACCCAGCCCGACGCGCGCGCTGACCTGACGGATCGTGAAATATGGAGCTGGCCATGGACAGACGCTAACCGATTGCACATCGAAGACGTCTCGTCGGCCCAAATCATGGCCAGACCAAGGCCTTCCGCTCTAGCCCATTATCACGCGCCACATTAATCGGCCCGGAAGAAAAGTGAAGGCTCCGGCAATGACCATGCCACCAAGGAACATGGCCGTCATTGTACGCTGATGCTGCACAACCCTATGGCGGCGCGCGGCAAAGACGCCAAGGGGAAGCGTTAGCAGCGTGTAGCCGGACAGCAGATGGATCCACGAATAGTGATCCCCATTGAGACCGGTCATCAGCAACGAAGACCCCGCGACGACGACCATGAAGGTGACCCAAATCCAGCCCAAACTACGGTGCGGCAAGGTGCCCTTTGGAGCGGCAAAGAGCACCAGTCCCAAGCAAAAGGCCAACAGGGCGGCACCAATATGGACCTGAACCTTGAGAGGCTGGGCCGCCAGAAGGTCCAACCTGGGGCGGTGTAGTCCGATGGACTGAGGCAGGCCGATCAAGCCTGCTGCAACCACAAACAGGGCCAATAGGCCTAGGCTCAAGACAAGGGGTGGGATGCGGCGCTTGCCAGCTTCAACGATCATGTTAGGTCCTCTTTGGTCAAACTATCACCGCAACCCTAAGAGAACCGATCCGCAGGTGCAGCACGATCATCGCCAATCACCACCGCCTTTTCGCCAACGGGAAGGCTCAGCGCTTGGCGCATCGTCAATGACGAGGCTGCTGATGCGAAATGCGCGGGGATTGGGCATTGGAGCCATCGCGGCCCTGTTTCTCTCCTTCTCCGGAGCCTTTGGTACAGACGGCACCCCAGTTGCTCTGCGCCTTACCTATTGGGCCGGGCTTATGATCGGCGGCAGCGCGATGGGAGCCGTCACCATCAGTCTGATCCAAAGGTTTGAAATCCTCGAAACACGCCCTTGGCTTCAAGGCCTACTCATCGTCGGGATCATCACAGGGCCGATCGCCTTAATGGTCTTTTTCGCTTCCACATCTCTGTTAGTGGGGCCGGATGGGACGGTTACCGTTTGGACTTACGTGCCGCAGGTGTTGGCCATTACCATCGCTATGACGGCGCTAAACTATGCGACTGAACAGCGTCAGCAAACCACGTCATCCACGGAGGGACGCACAGAGGCAGTTCGGTTTCTGGGCCGTTTTCCGATCAAGCTGAAGGGCGCGGACCTATTGGCCATTGAGGCTGAAGACCATTATCTGCGCCTACACACCGATCGGGGGTCAGACCTGATCCTCATGCGCTTGGCGGATGCCATTGGCGAGTTGGACGGCATCGAGGGCGCGCGAACGCACCGCTCTTGGTGGGTCGCCAAGGCGGGGATTGTCGCGGCGGAGCGCGGCGACGGTCGCGCCACCCTGACCCTAAAGAACGGGACAAGGGTACCGGTAAGCCGCAGCTATGCTGCGGGCCTTCGCGAGGCAGGCTGGTTCTAATACAGCCGAGGCCTAATCGGCGGGGGCCATGACCCCCGCCGTAGGTTCGCTTACTGCGAGCAAAGCCCTATCGGAACAGGCCGAGCAGGGCGGAGGTAGACTGATTGGCAATGGACAGGGCTTGAACACCCAACTGTTGCCGCGTTTGCAGCGACTGCAGCTTGGCACTTTCCTTAGCCAGATCGGCATCGACGAGGTTGCCCACGCCAGAGTCCAATGTGTCTTGAAGCTTCATGATGAACGACAGGTGCATATCCAGCGCCTTCGAGCCCGTACCCATCTTTGCCAAGGCGGTACTGACCTTGCCAATGGCCGTGTTCACCGTTGCGATCATGGCCAAGGCCGTGGACGCGGTGGATGTGCCGAGCGTAGAAGTAGCCGTGATGTTGGCGAGATTGGTTCCGCCCAACGCCAGAGACTGAGCTGCGACAGTTATTTTGCTTGAACCGGCCGCGTTAGCGAGAGCAGCA
>CALFYB010000482.1 GCA_937952995.1 uncultured Caulobacteraceae bacterium | reverse complement strand
CCGTCCTCGGCCCCGTCTACCTCATGGACGAGCAGGGCAAACTGTGGAAGGCCGACCAGCTCGCGCTCAACCTCGAGTTCACCGGCATGATAGGGCAGGTCAACCGGGCCAGACAGCCAGGCGGCAGCAGGAACGTCCGCAAACAGGTCATCAATACTGTCAGCACCGATTACCCCCAACATGCGGGTACGATCGGCGGGGGTAAGGGGCAGATAACGCATGAGGTTTAGAGGGTCCCCAAAAAGGCTTCATAAGCCGCGCGGTCCATCAGGCCTTCATATTGCGCCTTGTCCGCCAGTCGCACCCGGGCAAACCATCCGGCACCCTCGGGTTGATCATTTACCGTCTCGGGCGCGCCAGCCAGGGCCTCATTGGCCTCAATGACTTCACCGGAGACCGGCGCATAGACGTCAGAGGCGGCCTTGACGCTCTCGACCACAGCGAGGCTGTCGCCGACGGCCAAGACCTTGCCGAGGTCCGGCACCTCGACGAACACGACATCGCCCAGCTGCTCGGCGGCATAGGCGGTGATGCCGACGGTGGCGACGTCGCCGTCAACCTTGATCCACTCGTGGTCCTTGGTGAAAAGCATGATGGTCTTCCTTGAAGGTTCAGGATTTGCGGAAATAGCGATGGGGAACGAAGGGCATGGCCACGACCTGAACCGGCTGGCTCTTGCCCCGGACAATGACGCTCAAGGGCGTGCCAACGAGGGCCAGGGCGGGCGGGACAAAGCCCATGGCGATGGCGGTGGACAGGGTGGGTGAAAAGCCGCCGCTGGTGACCTTGCCGACCACCGCGCCGCTGGCGTCGGTGATCTCGGCGCCTTCGCGGGCGGGAGCTCCTTCGAGTACGCGCAGGCCGACCCGGACGCGGGACAGATCACCGTCCAGTTCGCGCTTGATGCGGCTATAGCCAGGATAGTCCCCCGCATCGCGGCGGCGCTTAGACACGGCAAAGGTCAGACCGGCCTCGATGGGCGAGACCGTCTCGTCAGCATCATGCCCGTAGAGCGGAAGGCCCGCCTCAAGCCGCAGGCTGTCACGCGCGCCCAGACCGATGGGCCGCACCCGCTCATCACCCAGCAGCAAGGCCCAGACCTCGGCGGCGATGGCATTGGGCAGCGAGATCTCGAACCCGTCCTCGCCGGTATAGCCCGAACGGGAGACGATCACATCGGTGCCAAAGGCCGAAAGCCGCGCCGTTTCCATAAAGCCCAGATCGCGCGCCGCCGGAACACGGGCGGCCAGAACGGCGACGGCCTCAGGACCCTGCAAGGCCAAAAGCGCATGATCGTTCAGGCGCTCGATCTGGACCTGCCCCGCAAGCTCATTCTCGATCAGCTTGAAATCACGATCCTTGCAGCCCGCATTGACCACCAGATAGAGACCGTCATCGTCAGGACGCCCGCCCATCAGATCGTCAATGATCCCGCCCTTGTGGTTGAGCAGCAGGCTGTAGCGCAGCTTGCCCGGCTTCAGGCCGATGAAATCGCCGGGCGTCACCTCCTCGAAGGCGGCCATGGGCGCAACGCCGCGCAGACGCGCCTGCCCCATGTGCGAGACATCGAACAGGCCCGCATGATCGCGGGTCCAGCGGTGCTCGCTCAGCACGCCGTCCTTGTACTGCACCGGCATCTCATAGCCCGCAAAGGGCACCATCCGCGCGCCAAGGGCGACGTGGGCATCATAGAGCGCAGTGCGCTTTAGGGGGGTATCGCTCATTATTGGCTCCGAAACGCGGACAGGACGGCAAGCCTAGAGCGTCAAAGCCCTCTGATGACCTGCACCCCCGCTGTCCTGAAACCTGAGAGATTTCGGCCAATTCCGTAGAGGAATCCGCCTTGCTCCTTCGGTGAGCGACCCAATCGAGGCCGCTGCTTTCCAGCGTTTCGTAACCCTTGCGGTCCTTTTGCCTGAGCGTTTCCGGGGTGGTTGCGCCTTCGGCGGAGGCCTTGTCGACATCTCGACTCAGCCCCCCTCTCCCGCAGGAGTTCGGGCAAACTGTTCGAGGTGGCCATTTGAGTCAAGGCGCGTGACGTAAATGTTCAAATGTCGGGCGCAGATGTGCCAAGCGCTGAATTATGATGCACGGCACTGGATCGGATGCGCGATATTTGACAGGTGTAATCCGACTGGCCCCTGATCCAAAGGTCTTGCCCCATGACCAACCTCGACGCTTTCATCGCAGGACTGCCCAAGGCCGAACTGCATCTTCATATCGAGGGCAGTCTGGAGCCGGAACTGATGTTCGCTCTGGCTGAGCGCAACGGGGTGAGCCTGCCTTTCGCTTCGGTAGAGGCGGTGCGGGCGGCCTATGACTTCTCCAACCTGCAGGATTTTCTGGATATCTATTACGCGGGCGCAGGGGTCTTGCTGACCAAGGCGGACTTCCATGACCTAGCCATGGCCTATTTCGAGCGGGCGGCGGCGGACAGGGTGCGCCATGCCGAGATTTTCTTTGACCCCCAGACGCACACCGACCGGGGCGTTGCCTTTGAAACGGTCATCGAAGGGCTGTTGTCTGCGATGGCGCAGGCCAAGGCCCAGCTTGGCGTCACCTCAAAACTGATCCTCTGCTTCCTGCGTCACCTGTCCGAAGAGGCGGCCTTCGCCACGCTCGCCCAAGCCGAACCGTGGCTCGGCCAGATCACCGGGGTCGGGCTGGACAGTTCCGAACAGGGCCACCCGCCGAGCAAATTTGCCCGCGTCTTCGCCGCTGCCGCCGCCAAGGGCCTGAAGGTCGTAGCCCATGCGGGCGAGGAAGGCCCTCCAGCCTATGTCTGGGAAGCGCTGGACATCTTGAAGGTCGACCGCATCGACCACGGCAACCGGGCGCTCGAGGATGAGGCCTTGGTCCAGCGGATCGTCAAAGATGGCCTGACCTTGACCGTCTGCCCACTATCGAACCAGAAGCTCTGCGTTGTCAGCGACTTGCGCCAGCACCCAATCAAACAGATGCTGGATCTAGGCCTCCGGGCCACCGTCAATTCGGACGATCCCGCCTATTTCGGCGGCTATGTGAACGCCAACTACGAGGCCGTGGCCGAGGCGGTTGGGCTGACCCGCGACGAGATCGTGACGCTCGCCAAGAACAGCTTCACCGGCTCATTCTTAACGACCGCAGAGATCGCCGCCCACCTTGCCGAGATCGACGCCTACTGCGGCTAACCGCTACATCCGCTCTGGCGTTTCGATGCCCAGCAGCTCCAAGGCAGCCTCAAGCTGGCGCAGGGCCGTGGCCGAAAGGGTCAGGCGCGAGGCCTTGGTCGCAGCATCCTTGGCCACCAACACCGGACAGGCGGCGTAGAATTTCGAAAAGGCCTGGGCCAGCCGATAGGCGTGCTCAGCGATGAAGTTCGGGGCCTTCTTGTCATAGGCCTCGGCCACCGCCGTGTTGAAAGCGTCCAAGGTCAGGACCAGATCGCGCTCTGCCAGTTCTGCGACGATCACCGCCCCGCCGACCGCGCCCTCGTCCGCCGCCTTGCG
>CALFYB010000481.1 GCA_937952995.1 uncultured Caulobacteraceae bacterium | reverse complement strand
AGGAACTGTCCTTCACCGCTCAGTACGAAGTGAACCTGCCCTTCATCTCGATGAACGCCTCGGGCCCGCTGCACCTCAATATCAAGATCACCCGCGCCAAGCTTGAAGCTCTGGTCGATGATCTGGTGGCCCGTACCATCGCGCCTTGCGAGCAGGCCCTCAAGGACGCTGGCATCAAGAAGTCAGAAATTGACGAAGTGGTGCTGGTCGGCGGTATGACCCGCATGCCCAAGGTCGTCGAGGCCGTGAAGGCATTCTTCGGCCGTGAGCCCCACACCGGCGTCAACCCTGACGAGGTCGTGGCTCTGGGTGCGGCGGTTCAGGCTGGCGTGCTGCAAGGCGACGTCAAGGACGTGCTGCTGCTGGACGTCACGCCTCTGACCCTCGGCATCGAGACCCTCGGCGGCGTGTTCACCCCGCTGATCGAGCGCAACACCACCATCCCGACCAAGCGCAGCCAGACCTTCTCGACGGCTGATGACAACCAAAGCGCCGTGACCATCCGCGTGTTCCAAGGCGAACGCCCGATGGCCCAGGACAATAAGATGCTGGGTCAGTTCGATCTGGTCGGCATCCCCCCTGCACCGCGCGGCGTGCCTCAGGTTGAGGTGACTTTCGACATCGATGCCAACGGTATCGTCAATGTTCAGGCCAAGGATAAGGCGACCGCTAAAGAGCAGTCGATCCGCATCCAAGCCAATGGCGGCCTGTCGGACGCGGACATCGAACAGATGGTCAAGGAAGCCGAAGCCAACTCGGCCAGCGATAAGAAGCGCAAGGAAACGGTTGAGGCCCGCAATCAAGGCGAGGCCCTGATCCACTCCACCGAAAAGGCGATGACTGAGCATGGTGACAAGGTCGGGGCCCCTGAAAAGGCCGCGATTGAAACCGCCATTGCCGAGCTGAAGACCGCTCTCGAAGGCGAAGAGGCCGACGAGATCAAGGCCAAGACGCAAGCTCTGGCTCAAGCCTCGATGAAGCTTGGTGAAGCCATGTATGCTCAGCAGCCTGGCGGCGATGACGACCATGACCAAAGCGATGACGGCGTTGTTGACGCTGAATTCGAAGAGGTCGACGACGACAAGTCGAAATAGTGATCACCGGCCCTCGCGGCCTGCGCTCTCGGACATGATCTGAGGGTGTTGGTTGCGGGGGCCGTCTGTTCTTCTCACTGCCGCCTCTCTGTCTCTGGACCAACGACGCCGGTCTTGGCTACCCTTTTGGCAGATGAGGTCCCCTTTGCGATAGGCACTGGTTCTGACATGGCGCGCGACTATTACGAAATCCTTGGGGTGACCCGCGAGGCGGATGCCGCCGAGATGAAGTCGGCCTTCCGTAAGGCCGCGATGCAGCACCACCCTGACCGCAATCCCGGCTGCACCGAATCCGAAGGCCGCTTTAAAGAGGTCAACGAGGCCTATTCAGTCCTCTCGGACCCCCAAAAGCGCGCCGCCTATGACCGGTTTGGTCCCGAAGGCGTCAATGGTATGGGCGGTGGCCGAGGCGCTGGCGGCGGCGGCTTTGGTGACGTCAACGACATCTTCAACGACGTGTTCGGCGACGTGTTTGGCGACATGTTCGGCGGTGGTCAGCGCGGCCGCTCGCAAGGGCCCGCACGCGGTCAGGACCTGCGCTATGATTTGGAAATCTCCCTTGAGCAGGCCTATGCCAGCGCCGAGGTCGAGATCACCGTTCCGTCTTCCATCACCTGCGAGCCTTGCTCAGGGTCCGGTGCCAAGGCCGGGACCAGCCCAACCACCTGCACGACCTGCGGCGGTGCGGGGCGTGTGCGCGCGACCCAAGGCTTCTTTGCTATCGAGCGGACCTGCCCGCGCTGTAACGGCGCTGGCCGGGTGATCGCGGACCCTTGCCAGTCCTGTCACGGTCACGGTCAGGTGCGACGCGAGCGTACCCTTCAGGTCCGTATTCCAGCGGGCGTGGATGATGGGGCCCGTATCCGGCTCGCCGGTGAAGGCGATGCTGGCGCGCGCGGTGGCCCACGCGGCGATCTCTATATCTTCCTGTCGGTGCAGCCCCATGAGCTTTTCGAGCGCGACGGGCTGGATTTGATGTGCACGGTGCCTGTGCCCATGACCACGGCGGCGCTGGGCGGCGAGATCGAGGCCCCGTGCCTGATGGGCGCTGAGGGCAGCGACAGCGATTGCCGCATCAAGGTCAAGGTGCCCGAGGGCGCGCAAAGCGGCCGGACCATCCGCCTGAAGGGCAAGGGCATGCCGTCCCTGCGCTCACGCGAACGCGGCGATCTGGTGGTCGAGCTATTCGTCGAGACCCCGACCAAGCTCAGCAGCCGTCAAAAAGAGCTTTTGCGCGAACTGGCCGGGTCCTACGGCGAGGCGCAGCATCCTCAATCCACCGGCTTCTTGGGCAAGGCCAAGGCCTTCTGGGAAGACATTACCGGCGAGTGAGGTCGGCCTAGGCCGCATAAACCGCCTGCTCGAAATCCTTGAATAGGGCGAGCACCGCAGGATCGGCAAAGGGCAGGAGCTGGGTCATCAGCACCCCGGCAATGCCCGCCTCTGGATCGGCCCAATAGTAGGTATTGGCCAGCCCCGCCCAGGCCAGACTGCCCGCGCTGCGACCATGGGGTCCCGTTTGAGGATTGATGGCAAAGCCAAGGCCCCATCCTGCATTTTCAGTCAGACCGATGGGTAGGCCCGCCTCAAGGTCCGAGGTCAGGAACGGCATCTGGCTATCCAGTTTGCGCAGCGGCAGGTCGCCGATCTGATTGGTGCTCATCAGGGACACGGTCTTATCCGCCAAGATGCGCGCGCCATTGGCCCCTTGTCCGCGCCCTAACAGCATCTGCAAGAAGGCCAGATAGTCTGGCGCTGTGCTGTAGAGCCCGCCGCCGCCGCCCCAAAATTCAGGGG
>CALFYB010000480.1 GCA_937952995.1 uncultured Caulobacteraceae bacterium | reverse complement strand
TGGACAGCTTTGACGCTGCATGCGCTGCGGTTTGGATACATTCTGAAGCCGCACACCGTCACGGCCCCGGCCTGATCGCAGAAGATCTACCGGGCCTCGTGCCGGAAGTTCTGGCGGGTCTGTATCAAGCCTATCGAGCTAGGGTTTAAGGGCTTGGTGGTTGGCCGGATTCGCCCTAACGCCAGAGAAGAGAGACGGCAGGTTGAGCGCCTTACATTAGGCCGCACCTAGTCTCGTTTCGTTGTCTTAGCTCTGTTCCTGTCCCGATATCTTAAGCAGATGCCGCCAATCCGGTTCCCGCTGGAACCCCTGCATCGCCCAGATCCTTTAGACTTTGCCTCGTGGCGTAAAGGCGATCTCTTTGACGCCGCGACGGCCGTTTTTGCGGCTAACCTGCACCACAATATCGACCATGCGATCAATCTGAGCGCGGGCCGTGGTCCAATCGAGCGTGATCTCGCCCGCCATGGTCAGGAGCGTGATTTGGTCCAAGGCCCCCTTTGGATCATTGGCGTGCACTGTGGTGATGGAGCCCGGATGTCCCGAATTCACCGCCCTCAAAAAAGCAAGCGCCTCTCGCCCGCGTAGCTCACCCAGCAATATGCGGTCAGGACGCATCCGCAGGGCGGCTGTGAGCAGGTCATGGGCATCAACTTGGCTCTCTCCCTGATCGCCGCGAACGGCCAGAAGGCCTATCGAATTGTCGCGTCCAAGCCGGACCTCTGGCGCATCTTCAATCAGCACGAGCCGCTCACTGGCTGGGATTTCCTTGAGGAGGGCGTTGAGCAGGGTGGTCTTGCCCGAGCCGGTTCCGCCAGAAATGACAATGGTCTTACGACGCTTGACCGCCTCGCCGAGAAATCTTTGGCGTTCGCCCTTGTCTAATAGGTCTTGCAAAAAGCGGTCGTCATCTTCGTCCTGACCCACTTGGCTGGCGTCAAAGAACTGACCTGCGGCCAATCGGTTGAGATCCAAATCGACAATCGCGTGACGCCGAATGGCCAGCAAAAAGCCATCTCGAGAAGCTGGCGGTGAGATGATCTGCACACGAGAGCCATCGGGCAGGGCGGCACTAAGAAGCGGGTGCTCGCGGCTGAGCCCCTGATGGGTTGCGGCCGCGATCTGCCGACCCAATCGGCCCAGAACGACCTCGGTCAAGTCGGGAGCCTCATGGCGCGCTAGACCGTCGGTCTGGGTCTCCACCCAAACCTCACCCGGGCGATTGACCAAGATATCGGTCACCGTCTCGGTCTTGAGCCATGGCTCCAAGGGGGCGAGGTAGCTTTGAAGGAACAGGCCTTCGCTCATCGCGCTGGGGCCTTCGGCCGCGCGTTCACACCGGCGATTTTCGAAAAATCGACATCGCGCACGAGGAACACGCGGATGGGCTCGCCCTGTGGAATGCGGATGATCGGCGCAATGTCGATCTGCTTTTGTAGGGCGATCTGAGCGATATTGGTCGCTTGGGTGCTTGAGCCGATAACGATGGCCGTGCTGTTCGAGCCGTGGCCGGTCGCCGAGTCCAAGGCCGCCGTCAGGACCGACAGCATGATCGAGCCGCCAAAGCGGCGGAAAAACTGGTTGTCCGTCTCGCCTTCTATACCGCCGCGACCAAGGGTATCGGTCCCCGGAGAGCCCACGTCTACGGATATGCCCTCGGGCGTAACCACGCGCGACCAAACGACAAAGGCTCTGGATTGGCCCTGAGCGACCCCAGCATGGTACTGGCCGATGAGCTTAGATCCGCGCGGGATAAGCACAAGATTGCCGTCAAACCCGCGAACGTCGCGGGTGACTACACCGCGCACAAAACCGGGCAGGGTAGAGTTGATCGCCGTCTCAAGCACGGCAGGGATCACCGTGCCCTGAACGGCCGTGGTCGAAAGATTGCCAATGCTCGTGGCGCTCGCGGTCTCTGCGGAACCGCTCAGCACCCGCGCGGTAAAGCGGTCCTCGGCGGACAGGCGGCTCGCATCGCTATTGGCACCTTGCAGCGCTGAGGCGGCAGGCTGGGCTTGGGCCTGTGCCGCTGCGGCCTGTCCGGAAAGGTCCACAATGACAGCGGGGGCCTTGAGGCGGACGGTTGCGTCTACGGTCTGCGGCGCAGCAGGCGCGAGCGCAGGTGCATTTGCGACCTCAGGCATGGTGACTTCCATGGCGGGGGGAGGTGGCGTCACCGTCACGGGCGGCACAACGGCTGGCTGATAGACCTCAGGGGCGACCGGTTGAGTGGCCTGGGCTGGCGACTTTTGCCGCGCGAGGCGTGCCGATTGCAGGCTCGTAAAGACGAGGCCGGCCAGTACAGCCAGTCCAATAATAGCGAGCGGCATGACCCACGGCGAAGAGCGAACCTGAACGCCCGGCGTTAGGCCCCGACCATAGTCGAAGACGGCACTGTCCTTATCAGGAACGGTCATTTGCGAAACAGGCCTCGCGATTTGGGCTTTACCCTCGGGCGAGGGCTCAGCGGACCGACGGACTGGGTTTCGAACCCTTCATTGAAGATGCGGGTGACCTGATCGCCTTGACGTAGGACGAAGCCCTTGGCGACCTGATCGACCACGAGATAGTCGCCGCGCGTTGCCGAATTGACGATCGACTCGCCGTTCTTGTCTTCGAGCACAAAGACCGCCGGGTAGGTGGCGCGCTCGGCAAAGCGGAAATAGGTTGCCCTACCATCATCAAAGACTTGGCTGGGAAGGGTTTGTGTCGAGCCTTCATAGCTGTAGGCACTGTTGGCGATGGTCGGCGGTGCGGGAGGCTCTTGCTTGACCGGCTCGCTGGATTTGGGCGGTGCAGGATAGAGGAATTGGAGGCCGTAGAGCGCTGTTCCCGAGGCGGCCTTGCCGGATCGCTTCTCGACGGCCAGTTCGAAGGCGTAGCGCCGAAGGTTCGTTACGACCGTCATATTGGTCGTGGCCCCCGCCAAGATTGGCTTAATGAACAGCAAGGTGGCCTTGGCGTTTGGCGTGACTTGCCAGCCCATAGCATCGCCGATGGAGACGTTTTCGATCCGCTCGCCTTCGCCAAAGCCGATGCTGAACTGATAGCCCAAGACCCCGGTGAGCATGACCACCTGATTGGGGTCATAAAAGGTCGTACGGATACGCCCATCACCCGGGCCAGGCGTTGGGGCCACCAGCGCCTGTGCGGGGCTTCCCATCACGAGGCTTAAAGCCAATAGGAGAACGAGGCGGCGGATCATGGTCTTACCCTGTCCTGGTCCGGCAAGCGGCCAGCGCGTCGGTTGGTCATGCCTGTTAGGCGTTGTTCGATGTCACCAGTCGCAATGCTCGAGGTCGAAATCGCGGTATTCGAAGTCTGAGGCGCAATCGAAGCAGATCGATAGACTTGGCTGGCAGGCGTTTGGCGAAGGCTGGTCGACAGCTGCTCCGCCCTAGAAAGCCCCTCGGTTGCCCTGCGGTTAGAGCCGTCGATCTGGGAAGGCACAGATTGCGCCTGACGCGGCTGCACAGCAGTATCCGCCGGTTCAGGCCATTTAAAGGCCATGGCCATCATCACGCCAATGGCGGCCACGCCAACCTGCACGACACTAAACAGCATCACCAACGCGCTGATGCTGAGGGCTGTATCAACCTGAAGATCTCCGGCCAGTCTTTGACGGGCCAATGTGACCAACCCCGGCTCTAGGATCGACAGCATCAAGGCTGCTGATAGCCAGCAAAGGAGGCTCACCAATAGGGCGGACAGCAGTCCCCGTACCCAACCGGCAAAGAGGCCGCGGGTCAAGTCAAACAGCGAAAGGGTGATGAGGATTGGGCCGACTGCCGTCAAAACGGCGGCGGTGATCACGCTCAGGCTAAAGACGCCGGCGGTGGCGTAAAATAGGCTCTGCGAGGATTGCCAAAGGGCTTGGGCCGCGCCGGACTTACCTCCGGCATAGATGGGGGTGTTGGGGCCGCTGGCGCGGGCAAAGTCGGTCGCCGCGAGCGATAGCTGATCATAGACCACCTGAATGGAGGCGCGCGGGTCTCCGGCGAAGGCGGAATTGTTGGTCGCGGGATGGGTAATGATCGCCGCAACTTCGAGCGGGGCCTTGGTCACCAGATCAAAGACAAGGGTCTGAAAGAGGGTCCAGTTTCCAACCAATGCCACGACGGCACCGATGGTCAGGCCGATGGTGGTGAGGTTGAAGGATCGACTGTCGTGACCCATCATCAGCCGGTAGCCTAGAGCCGCGACATAGATGACCAGCAAGATATTGAGCCAGGACTGGAACGGCGAGCCAGCCCCGCCAAGCGCCTCATATCCGGCTTGAGCATAGGTCCGTGAGTGGCACTCAACGGCGTCCATGGCCCCGCGAATAGTCCCAGAATGTTCAGCCAGCGCGGCGCAGGTGGCAATCATGTGCGCGCCCCGTTGGCGTCTGCCATAAAGGGTTCGAGCCACGCGGCTGGATCATCACCGAGGCGCTCTCGCAGAACGTCCAGCGCACGAACATTACGCTCCGTACCCGCCAGCACCCGCAAATATCCGGGCATATTGGACAGGTCGAGCCGGGCGACGACGCTATGATCAGCCTGCTTGATCAGGAAACAGCGCGAGGTGTCGGGCAGGGTCCGAACCAGCTCGAACTCATGTTCGGTCAAGCCAAATCCATCGACATAGTCTTGCGAACGGGCCTTGGAGTTGGGGAAGAAGATCTGCGTCGCTGACTGTTCGACAATGGCTGAGGCGATCTTGCTGTCCAGCGCATCGGACGCGCTTTGTGTGCAGAAACCGAGTATCCCATTGCGCTTACGGATGGTCTTTTGCCAGTCGCGAATACGGCGGACAAAGACCTCGTCGTCTAAGGCTTTCCAGCCCTCATCGACGATAATGATCGAAGGCGTCCCATCGAGGCTCTGCTCGATACAGTGGAACAGATACATCATCGCTGGCGTGCGAAGAACCGGGCTGTCGAGCAGCCGGGTCATGTCGACGCCCAACATCCGTGCGCTGAGGTCTATTCGATCTTCGGCATTATCGAACAGCCAAGCATGTTCACCTTGCCCGATCCAAGGCGCGAGGCGCGCGGCCAAGTCGCCGGGCACTGGACGGCGCATGCCTTGCAGCAGGTCGCGCACATGGATTAGCTGGCGCAGTTCTGGGGCCTGTTGATAGAGGGCGTCGACAGCGTCGGCGATGGTCGACTGCTCGCCGGGATCCAACTCCACGCCCTCTCGGGTCAAGAGACGGGACAACCAATCTCTCAGAAACAGGCGATTTTCCGCTGTGTCCGGGAGTTTAAGGGGGTTTAGGCCCGAGGGCTCGCCCGGTGACAGCCGATCATAACGACCGCCGCTGGCGCGGACAAAGGCTTCGGCACCCCGATCCTTGTCGAAAATGACCGTGCGAGGCCGAAACTTTTCAGATTGTGCCGCCAAGAAGTTCAGCAGCGCGGTCTTGCCGCTGCCGCTGGGGCCGATCACGGTGAAATTTCCGAGATCGCCGTTATGGAAGCTGAAATTGTAGGGGCCTGATGCCGTAGACTCCAAGACCGTGACCGGTGCGCCCCAGTGAAGGTCGCGGGCTTGACCGCGAGGGTGGCTGTGCAGGCTGGCGAGGCTGGAGAAGTTCGCCGCTGAGATCAGTGCCTTACGCGCAATATATTGGAAATTGCCTGGGAACTGAGCCCAGAAGGCGGGTTCCAGATTGACCAGCTCGCGCACCGCGATGATGCCAGACTCGCCAAGCGCGGATTGAACATCGGCGCAGGCCAGATCAAGGCTCGCAAGGTCCTCGGCCTGAACCAAGATCGACAGGTGATGCTCACCATAGACGGTGCGCCCCGCGCCCAAATCGTCCCGCGCCGCAATCAGATCGTTGCGCAGG
>CALFYB010000479.1 GCA_937952995.1 uncultured Caulobacteraceae bacterium | reverse complement strand
AGAACGAACGCCAGTTCAGCGCCTTTAACTTCGAAGTCGCCGATGTCGAGACCCTCAAGCGCCAGTTCGAAGATATGGTCGCGCAGGTCAGCCGCATTCTTGAGCATCGCGGGCCTCAGGGCCAACGCTTGGCATTGCCCGCCTATGACCATGTTCTAAAGGCCAGCCACCTGTTCAACCTGATGGATGCGCGCGGGGCCATCGCCGTCGCCGAACGTCAAAGCTACATCGGCCGCATCCGCGACCTTTGCAAAGCCACCGCCGCTGCGTGGGTGGAGTAGGTCCCATGCCCCAACTGCTTCTCGAACTATTCTCCGAAGAAATCCCCGCCCGCATGCAGGCTCAGGCAGGCCGCGACCTTGAGCGCATGGCGCGCGAGCGTCTGGCCGAGGCTGGATTCTTGCCCGAAGCGGTCAAGTCCTTTGCCGGTCCGCGTCGTCTGACGCTGGTCATCGAGGGCCTGCCGGTCTCTCAGGCCGACCGGACCGAAGAACGCAAGGGTCCAAAGGTCGGCGCGCCGCAAGCCGCCCTCGACGGGTTCCTGCGCTCGACCGGCCTTACCCAGGACCAGCTGACCGAGCGCGACGGCGTCTATTTCGCCCTGACCGCCAAGCCGGGCCGCCCGACGCCAGAGGTGATCGCCGAGATGGTGCCCGCCATCATCCGCGCCTTCCCGTGGCCCAAATCGATGAAATGGGGCACCGGTTCTCTGCGCTGGGTCCGCCCTCTGCAACGCATCCTCTGCGTCTTCGACGGCGAGGTCGTGCCCTTCGAGATCGAAGGCATCGAGAGCGGCGACATGACCGAGGGCCACCGGTTCATGGGCTCGCGCGCCCCGTTCCGCGCCCGCCATTTCGACGCCTATGCGGCAGGACTTGAGGCCAATTTCGTGGTGCTCGACCCCGAAGAGCGCAAGGCCCGCATCCTTGAGGGCGCACGCACCCTTTGCTTTGCCCGCAGTGTGGAACTGGTCGATGATCAGGGCCTGCTGGACGAGGTCGCTGGCCTCGCCGAATGGCCGACCCCGATCCTTGGCGACATGGACCCGGCCTTTTTGGACCTGCCGCCCGAAGTGATCCGCACCTCAATGCGGACCCACCAGAAATATTTTGCCGTGCGCAAGCCGGGCGAAGCAGGCTTGGCCCCGCACTTCTTGGTGGTTGCCAATATCGAAGCCTCTGACGGCGGGCAACTGGTCGCGGTGGGCAATGCGCGGGTATTGTCCGCACGCTTGAACGACGCCCGCTTCTTCTGGGACGAAGATCGCAAGACACGCCTGGAACAGCGGCTGGAAAAGCTCAAGGGCGTCACCTTCCACGCCAAGCTGGGGACGCTCTATCAGCGCGCCGAGCGGATTTCGGCGCTGGCGGGCCAGATCGCGGCGCTGATCGGCGCGGACAAGGCGCAGGCCGAGCGGGCAGGGCTGCTCGCCAAGGCTGACCTGACCTGCGGCATGGTTGGCGAGTTCCCCGAGCTGCAAGGCCTGATGGGCGGCTACTATGCCCGCCAGCAGG
>CALFYB010000478.1 GCA_937952995.1 uncultured Caulobacteraceae bacterium | reverse complement strand
TATTTCATATCTTTCGCGGCCTGTTTGAGGTCCGGCGCATTGGGCGAGCGCATGGCGACGCCGCCTTCCATCCCGGCCTTGAGGGCTGCGGCTGCCCCTTCGTGGGACATGATCTTGGTCAGCACGGCCTGGCCTGCGCGGTTGAACCATTCGCGGTTCTCGACGACATAGGCGCGGGAGGCGCGGTAGCCTTCCAGCATGCCATTGACCTCTGGCATCACATAGCGCGCGACCAGATCCCAGCTGCGCAGGGTATTTTCGCGGTTGGCCCAGTCATGCGCAAAGCCCAGAACCGTGCCAAAGCCGCCGGATGAGGCGAGCATCTTGCGGATCGCGGCGACCAGATCGTCAGGCGTGCCGATAACGGCGGCGGCCCCCTCGACAAAGGCCGTCTCGTGCAGCGCCTCGTCAACGGTCAAGAATGGCTTAGCGTCGGGGCGCATCAGGGTGCCGACCTGATACTCATTGTGCCAGAGCTTCAGGCCTTCACCAGCCTGAGCGCGGGCCTCTTCGCGGGTCTCGGCAATGTGCCAAGACATCAGCACGCGCCAGTTCTTGCGATCCACGACATTGCCGTGCTTGGCGGCGGCCTCTTCGGCAAAGCCCCATTGGGTCGGCAAGGCCGCAAGGCCCGCGTCGGAATTGGAGCCGATCGACAGAACGCCCATGCCGTACTTTCCAGCCAGCGTCATGCCCGATGGGCTGATCGAGGAGGCCGCAACCATCGGCAGTTCCTCTTGCACGGGGAACAGTTGCAGGCGGGCATCTTGCAGGGTGAACCAGTCGCTGGTGTGGGTGACGCGCTCACCGGCCAGCAGACGGCGGATCACGCCGATTGCCTCATCTTGCCGGTCGCGCTGGGTCATGGGGTCGATCCCCAGCATGTGAGCGTCCGATGGCAGCGCGCCGGGGCCAGTGCCGAAGATCACCCGTCCGCCAGTCATATGATCCAACTGAACCATCCGCTGAGCGACATTGAACGGGTGGTGATAGGGCAGGGAAACCACCCCGGTGCCGAGGCGAATACGGTGCGTGCGCTCTCCAGCAGCGGCCAAGAACATCTCAGGCGAGGCAATCATTTCCCAGCCGGTCGAATGGTGCTCACCGCACCAGAACTCGTCATAGCCCAGCTCATCCAGATGGGCGGCGAGCTTCAGGTCATTGCGAAACTGCAATGTCGGGTTCTCGCCAATCGGATGGTGAGGAGCAAGGAAGGCACCGAACTTCAGGCGAGACATGGCAGGACTCCGGATCAAAACTTAAAAAGGGGCTAGGGCAAAGGGCGCGAAAGGCGCGGCAGAGGCGGGCGCGTAGGGCCAAGAAGGGGCGACAGACCAAGTCAGCCTCCAACATCCGTTTCCCCCACACCCGCCCGTTCCATCGAGCCTAATCATTGATAACAATCATCTGGCCCGGCGGGGGGGATGTCAACTGGATAGGGAGGGGTGTGGGAGGGCGGCTAGATCAGAGCGTGACACAGGGGGCAACGGATTTTAGCCTTTCTCGTGAGTAACCTGCCTCAATCTTGATAACTTCGTATTTCATCACTGTTGAGTTGAGCCGCCGGAACGAGCCGATAATGGCGCTCGTCGACGACACGAATCTCATCGTCTTGGAGAGTAAGCTCAAAGAGAGCAATGACCGCGTCCTCCATAAACTGCGCAGATATGGCGCGACAACGAAGTCCTGGGAATCTCTGCTCGACGAAACGGATGTCTTGGGTAGTTTGCACGACCCCGATCTGATCGTTGCCGCCCTTCGCTTGAACCGGGATGACATAGTGGCAACCGCGTTTATCGAGCCCGATGTAAAGTTCGTCGATCTCTATCTGGCCAATGCCTTTGACCGTGTTGGTGTAAACCTTGGCGGGGTACTGTTCAAGTTTGGTTGCGCAGTCCAGTTTGCGGACCGCATCCTGGTAGTCGTCGAGGATCACAATGTTCATCCCTCCATTGTGCCTTGCGCCAAAGCCGTGAATGACTTCAGAGGTGCGCATATCGCGTGATCTTTCGCGCAGATGCGGTCCTGGCTGCCAGGTCCGCGCCGCGATGCGAGGCCTGTCAGCCGTGTATCAGTGACGGGTTTGTGCCGCTTCCAGGGCGACCATGCGGTCCAGCTCGGCGCAGACGTCCGCCATGCGGCCAGAAATCACCATGCGGCCTGCGCAGTCAGAACGCGGGCCGTTTTCGGCCACACGCAAAACACGCAGTGCCGGGGCCATGATGGTGGTTTTTTGGGCCATGAGCGAAGACGCCATGGTTGGGCA
>CALFYB010000477.1 GCA_937952995.1 uncultured Caulobacteraceae bacterium | reverse complement strand
TCACCGATCCCCTATTCGATCAGCGCGAAGCCCTTCGTGCCGCCGAACTGGAACGCGTGCGTCAAGAACGGGCTGAAGCCAAGGCCATCGCCGCTCAGGCGGCTGCCGACGCCAAAGAGGCCGCCCGTCTCGAAGCCGAAGCCCTTGAGGCCGCCGCTCTGGACGCCAAGCGCGGCGAGCGCAAGGAACGCAAGGCTCTGACCAAGGCCGAGCAAAAGGCTAAGCGCGACGAGCGTTACGCGGCCCGCAAGGCCCGTCGCTAAACCCAAATCTATCTGGAGCTTGCTCTGGCGGGGTCGCTTGACGGCCCCGTACGATGGCTTGTTCGCGAGTTCAAATTCCACCGTTCGAGGAGATCGCTGAAATGGCGCGTAAACCCAACTACTCCTTCGAGCGCATGGAACGCGAGCGTCTGAAGGCGATCAAGACCGCCGAAAAGGCCGCTGAAAAGCGCGAGGCACGTGAGCGTGAGCGCGCCGAATCCGGCGAAGGCACCGCGCCTGCCTCCGACGACGGCGAAGAATAGGTCCACAATGCAATCCTCGACCATCTTCAACCACGAAACCGTCACGCTCGACGGCGAGAGCTTCTACGAGTGCGAGTTTCGCGACTGCCGGATGGTCTATAGCGGCGGCGAACTGCCCGACTTCAAAAAGTGCCGCTTCGACGGATGCGATTGGAAGTTCGAGGGCCCCGCTGCCGATACGCTCGCGCACCTGAAGCTGATCTGGTCCGTCGGCGGCAAGGCCCCTGTCCAGGCCCTGATCAAAGAAATCACCGGCGCAGTCGGCAAATAGCCTTTTCGAACGGCATCCTGCGGCTCCCCTGCGACTCCAGAACGATAAATCTTGATTCCTAATTGAGAATGACTCGCAATATCATTGACCCCAGACAGGCGGTCGAGTTAATAACGCGTCGCAAACTCAATTAGGTATCGATAATGTCCAAAGCTCCTCTCCGCGTGACCCCGCTGAACTGGAACAGCGCTGCAAGCCTGATGGTGCTAGCCTGGGTCATGCCCGCAATCGCGCAGGCCGCCGAGGCAGAGATCGCTGAAATTGTGGTGACCGGCTCGGCCCAGACCTACCTCCAGCACGGCATCGTCTCTGCGACTAAGTCCGCCACCGCCTTGATCGACACGCCGCAGTCCCTTCGTGTGATCACCCGCGACCAGATCGAAGATCAGGCCATGCAGGGCGTCAGCGACGCTGTCCGATACATGCCTGGCGTCGGCATGGCGCAGGGTGAAGGGCACCGCAATGCGCCCATCATGCGCGGCGTCAGCTCGACCGCGAACTTCTTCGTCGACGGCCTACGCGACGATGTCGAATATTTCCGGGACCTCTACAATGTCGAGCGGGTCGAGGCCTTGAGCGGACCCAATGCCTTAGTGTTCGGACGCGGCGGCGGCGGCGGGGTCATCAATCGCGTCACTCGCCAGGCGGACGGCACGGACGGTGCAGAGCTGACCGCGACGGTTGGCAGCTGGAACCAGCGGCGTGCGACCGCTGATCTAAAATCAGCCGTCAGCCCCGACCTCGCCCTGCGGGTTACCGGACTTTCCGAGGCCGCTGACAGCTACCGCGACGGGGTGCACAGCGAACGCGCGGGCATAAACCCAACTGTACTGGCCAAATTGGGCGACCATTCGACCCTGCGCCTTGGCTATGAGCACTTCACCTATTCGATGGTCACCGACCGGGGGATACCCTCCTATTTGGGGCGAGCGGTCCAGACCGATCCGTCCACCTTCTTTGGTAGCCAAAGCCTGAGCCCGACGGACATGACGCTCGATGTCGGCGAGGTCGTCTTTGACCATCAGAAGGGTTCAGCGCGCCTGCACAGCACCACCCGCTTTGGGGCCTACGATAAGGCCTATCAGAACCTCTATCCCGGCGCGGTGACCGCAGACGGGTCATCGGTCTCGCTATCGGCCTACGCCAATGCCACGACCCGCGAAAATCTTCTGCACCAGTCCGATCTGACTTGGGAAAGGTCGGCGGGAGGCATGATGCACAACCTGCTGGCCGGGATAGAGTTGAGCCGACAGGTGACCGAAAACCGGCGCACGACCGGCTATTTCACCGATATTGGGCCAAACGTCACCAGCCTGACCGTGCCGCTCCGCCAGCCGACCGTCACACCCGCGCTGACCTTTCGGCTTGGCAGCACAGATGCTGACAATCACGGCATCGCCCAGACGGCAGCGGTCTATCTTCAAGATCAGATCGAGCTCAACCCTCACTGGATCGCCGTTCTTGGACTGCGTCACGACCAGTTTGAGATGCGGCTACGCAACAACCGCAATGGCAGCGTCATCTCCACCGAGGACCGGCTCTGGTCTCCTCGGGCGGGCCTGATCTACAAGCCGCAGCCGAACCTGTCGCTCTATGCCAGCTATAGCCAGTCCTACCTGCCACGTGCGGGCGATCAGCTGGCAGGCCTGACGCTGGCCAACAGCGCCTTGGCACCCGAAGGCTTTCGAAATCAGGAGATCGGGATCAAGTGGGACCTCAGGCCAAGCCTTGCCTTGACGCTCGCAACCTATCGGCTTGACCGAACCAATGTGGCCGTCACTAATCCCGCCGACCCCACCCAAATGATCCTCGTCGACGGCCAGCGCAGTTCAGGTCTCGAGCTGGGCCTCAATGGAGCCATCCGCACAGGCTGGACCATAGCCGGCGGCTATGCCTATCAGGACGGCGAGATCACCCAGACCCAGTCGGCAACGGCCAAGGCAGGCGCGCGTCTGGCTCAACTGCCCAAACATTCGGTTTCCCTCTGGAACCGCGTCGATGTTACGCCCCGCCTTGGGCTGGGATTAGGCCTACTGCATCGCAGCGCTCAATTCACAACGACAGACAATAGCGTAACCCTGCCCAGCTATAGCCGTGTCGACGCGGCGGTCTTTTGGCGGATCAACCCCAAACTGAAGGCCCAGCTGAACATCGAGAACCTTTTCGACATCCGCTATCTCGCCTCCGCACACAATAATAATAACATCACGCCGGGCTCGCCGCGCGCTGTGCGGCTAACCTTCAGCGCAGCCTTATAAGGAGGGGCTAGGACATTTTATCGAGGCCACCCCACAATTTCTCAGCAATTGACAGTTCTCCCAATATTCTCAGGGTGCTATGGTCGCCTCAAAGCAAGCACGCGCAGGGAGAAAATTATGAAAACTCGTATCACTGAAATGTTCGGCATTGAGCGCCCCATCATGCAGGGCGGCATGCACTATGTCGGCTTTGCAGAACTGGCCGCCGCCGTTTCTAACGCGGGCGGTATCGGCACCATCACCGCCTTGACCCAGCCCACCCCTGAAGCACTGGCCAAAGAAATTGCCAAGGCCAAGGAGATGACCGACAAGCCTTTGGCGGTAAACCTGACCTTCCTGCCCTCGGTCAACCAGCCCGACTATCCCGGTTACATCAAGTCGATCATCGACGGCGGCATCAAGGTCGTTGAGACGGCGGGCAACAATCCCGCAAAGTGGCTGCCAGGCCTGAAAGAGGCGGGCATCAAGGTCATTCACAAGTGCACCGCCGTTCGCCACGCCCTAAAGGCTGAGGCCATCGGCTGCGACGCGGTCAGCGTTGACGGCTTTGAATGCGGCGGTCACCCCGGCGAAGATGATGTGCCCAACATGATCCTGCTGCCCCGCGCCGCAGACGAGCTGAAGATCCCCTTCTTGGCTTCAGGCGGCATGGCTGATGCCCGCTCGCTGGTTGCCGCTTTGGCCATGGGCGCAGACGGCATGAATATGGGCACCCGCTTCATCGCGACCAAGGAAGCCCCCGTCCACGAGAACGTCAAGCAAGCGATCCTCAACGCCTCGGAACTGGACACCCGTCTGGTCATGCGCCCCCTGCGCAACACCGAACGCGTCCTGACCAATGCGGGCGTTGAAAAGCTGTTGGCCAAGGAAAAGGCCCTCGGCTCGGCCATCACCTTTGCCGACATCGCCGAAGAGGTTGCCGGGATCTATCCGCGCATCATGCTCAATGGCGAGATGGAAATTGGCGCATGGTCGTGCGGCATGGTCGCGGGTCTGATCCACGACATCCCCACCTGCCAAGACCTTATGGACCGGATCATGCTCGAATCCACGCAGATCATTCGTGGTCGCCTCGAGTCCATGCTCAACGACTAACCAAAGAAACTTCCAAGGGCGGCGACCAGACAGTTGCCGCCCTTGGTTTGTCATCTATCTGCCATAGGCTAGGGTTATGACTAACGGTCCCGCTGGACCGAACCGGAGCCGACCATGACGCAGATTGATCGCCGCAGTCTTCTGCTTTCCGCCACGGCCGGGGTGGCGCTTCCGCCCTCCATCGCCAAGGCCATGACCATCGATGCCCATGTACGCACCGGCACCTTGGCCGATGTCGAGCATGTGGTGATCTTCATGCAGGAGAACCGCTCCTTCGATCACTATTTCGGTGAGCTAAACGGCGTTCGCGGCTTTGCAGACCGTTTCCCGATACCGGTTCCCGATGCGCCCGGCCTGTCCGCCAAAACCAACTGGACCCAGCGCGACGACAAGGCCAAGACGACCCCGCCCCTGATCTCCCCCTTCGTGCTGGACACGGCGGACAGCTTCAAGCTGATGCGTGTCGCGGGCACACCCCACAACTGGGTCGATGCACAAGAGGCGTGGAACGAAGGGCGGATGAACCGCTGGCCCGAGTTCAAGCAGGCCCACGCCATGGGCCATTATCGCCGCACCGACATTCCCTTCCAATATGCCCTCGCCGACGCCTTCACGGTCTGCGACGCCTATCACTGCTCGATCCAGACCGGCACCAACACCAACCGGCTGTTCCTCTGGACCGGGACCAATGATGGCCTTGGCACCCACGGCGGGCCCTCGATCTCCAACTCGCATGACGATCTGGTCGAGAAGGGCGGCGCGCCGGAGTCCTATCACTGGACCGCCTATGTTCAACGTCTGCAGGCAGCGGGCGTCAGCTGGCGCCTCTATCAAGACATGGACGACAACTTCACTGACAATCCCTTGTCGGGCTTCAAGGCCTTCCGTGAAGCCCATGCCGGTGTGCCCGGGTCCGATCCGGTCTTGAAAGAGCGGGCCATGAGTACCCGCAGGCTCGACGGACTGCGCGAAGACGTGCTGAACGGCACGCTGCCTCAGGTCTCCTACATCATCGCTCCGGCCAAGGATTCCGAACATCCCGGCCCATCGAGCCCAGCCCAAGGGGCCGACTATACGGCCCGCGTGATCAACGCCCTGACCGCCGACCCCAAGGTCTGGGCCAAGACCGTCCTGCTGCTGATGTATGACGAGAATGACGGCTTCTTCGACCACGTGCCGCCGCCCGCGCCGCCGTCGCGCGACCCCGCCAATCCAAACGCCCTGCTCGGGGCGTCAACGGTCGATACATCCAGCGAATATCATCTGGTCCGCAATCCAACCGAAGCCAAACATGAGCGCGACCATCTGATGGGACGCCCCTACGGCCTTGGTCCGCGCGTACCCATGTTCATCATCTCGCCATGGAGCCGCGGCGGCTGGGTCAATTCACAGGTCTTTGACCACACCTCGGTGATCCGCTTCCTAGAAGAGCGGTTCGGGGTGATGGAGCCAAACATCTCGCCATGGCGGCGGGCGGTGTGCGGCGATCTGACCACCGCCTTCAATTTCAAGTCTCCCAACGCTGCCGCATTCGCCAGCAATCTGCCTGAGACCGGCACCGATGCGGCAAAGGCCAAGGCGCTGCTCGCTTGGGCCCTGCCCAAGACGCCTGCCAGCCCGAGCGCGCCGGTGCAGGCCGCTGGCCTTCGCCCTTCGCGCGCCCTGCCCTACGCTCTTGAGGTGACGGACAGCGTCAAGGACGGCGCGTTACATCTCAGCTTTAACAATATCGGCAAGTCAGGAGCGGTGTTCCACGTCTATGACCGACTTCGGCTGGACCTGCCGCCCCGGCGCTATACGGTCGAAGCCGGTAAGAGCTTGGCCGATCAATGGCCGCAGGGTGCCCATGACCTTTGGGTGCTCGGTCCCAACGGGTTCCATCGTCACTATGTTGGCAACGCTTCAGACAGCGAACCCACCGTCTCGACCCGCGCTGAGGCCAAGGGGCCTGTCCTGACCGTGACGGTGAATAATCCGGGTGCCGCGCCGCTGAGCCTGGCCATCACGGCCAATGAATATGGCTTGAAACCTGCGACCCTGACGGTCCCGGCCGGTGGAACCGCCAAAGCCCAATGGACCCTGCGGTCCAGCGCGGGCTGGTACGATCTCTCCGTCACCGATCCCAAGGCCTCCGGCTATCACCGCCGCTTGGCCGGGCGGATCGAAACCGGCAAGGACAGCTTCTCCGATCCAGCGATGGAGGGCCCTGCCCTCATGGATCAGTTAAAGCTGGTCTAACCCCCTACCCCGGCTTCGCCGGTACTTCCCCCAGAGGGGGAAGATTTAGAACCCT
>CALFYB010000476.1 GCA_937952995.1 uncultured Caulobacteraceae bacterium | reverse complement strand
GATGGTCCGTCCGGTCCACAGCGGCTCAAAGAAGGTGTTGGCAAAGCGCAGAGCAATCAGGTTCTGCACCGTCTCCTTGCCCAGATAGTGATCGATGCGGAAGATCTGCTCTTCGCTCGCCACCGCCGCGACGGCGCGGTTGATGGCCTTGGAGCTTTCCAAATCTCGGCCAATCGGCTTTTCCAGCACCAGACGGCTATTGTCTTGGATCAGCCCCGCCGCCTTCAGGTTGGCGCAGGCCGCCGCATAGAGGCTGGGGGATAGGGCAAAGAAGAAGGTCAATTGCTCGATAGGGCCAATGACCTCGGCCAGATGGGCCGCGCCCTCGGACACGGTCACATCGCCGGTGACATAGCGAATGCGTGACAGGAACCGGTCCAGCACTGCGGCGTCGATCCCATCACGGCCCGACAGGTCTGCGCGCAACCCAGCCTTGAAGCTTTCATCCGTGCCCTGAAGCCGCGCGACGCCAAACAGGGTCAGCCCCTCTGGCAGTAGCCCATCAGCATCCAGATGCAGCAAGGACGGCCATAGCATCCGCTTGGCAAGGTCCCCGGTCGCCCCCAACAGGACCAGAGCGCGAGACCCGCTGATCGATGGCTGATCTGAGGATTGCATATAGGTTGCTCGTCCCTGAGGTCGTTTTTTATCAATTGACAGCGATGTCATAGACTCAATCCGCCAGATTGGCCAGACCAAATTTCAGTGAATTTTCGGTGACGGGCGAAGACCTGCTCATCGAGGGTCGATTATGTGGGTTAAAAGAGGGAAAATGGCACACAGTTCTAGCAATCCTCCCTAGAAGGGTCACGAGGCAAGAAAACCTCAAGGGCGCGTGCTAAAGGGGGCGATCCAACCCCTCTGAGTGCGATTCATGACCTCTACCCTTCCGCCCCTCGCCAACCGGACCGACCGGTTCTTTCCCTTCTACGCGATGGAGTTGGTTAAGCAGGCCTTGGCTCTGGAGGCTCAAGGGCGCTCGGTGATCAATATGAGCATCGGCGAGCCGGACTTCACCGCGCCGCCCGCTGTTGTCGAGGCCCTCATTGAGGCCGCCAAGGCCGGCAAGACCGCCTACACCCAAGCCTTTGGCATCACGCCCCTGCGCGAGGCCATCGCCAACTATTACAAGACTGAATATGGCGTCGATATCGCCCCTGAACGGGTGGTGGTCACGGCGGGCGCCTCTGCGGCCCTGACGCTGGCGGCCTGCGCTTTGGTCAATCCAGGCGAAAAGGTGTTGCTCAGCGATCCGACCTATCCCTGTAACAGCCAATATATCAACGCCTTTGACGGCGTCCCGACCCTGATCCCGGTGAGCCCTGAAACCCGCTTTCAACTGACCGCAGATCTGATCGATGCCCATTGGAGCGAAGGGGTGCGCGGCACCTTAATCGCCTCCCCCGCCAATCCCACGGGCACCTCCATCCCCTTTGAAGAGCTGGGAAAGATCATTGAGACCGTGCGCGCCAAGGGCGGCTTTACCATCGTCGATGAGATCTATCTGGGCCTGACCTATGACGGCCAAGCCCGCACGGCGCTGGAATATGGCGATGACATCATCGTCTCCAACAGCTTTTCGAAGTTCTTCAATATGACCGGTTGGCGACTGGGTTGGCTGATCGTCCCCCCTGCCTTCGTGGCGACCTTTGAGAAGCTGGCACAGCACCTGTTCATCTGCCCATCAGCCTTGGCGCAGCACGCGGCCCTAGCCTGTTTCACGCCGGAGTCGATGGCCATCTATCACCAGCGCAAGGATGAGTTCAAAGCCCGCCGTGACTATATCGTCCCGGCCCTCAAAGATTTGGGCTTTGGCGTACCCGTCGAGCCGGACGGGGCCTTCTATGTCTATCTGGATTGCAGCGCCTTTAGCACCGACAGCACCCATTTTGCCCATCATATGCTGCAAGAAATCGGCGTTGCCATGACCCCCGGCCTCGATTTTGGGGCCGCAGCCCCTGAACGCTATCTGCGCCTGTCCTATGCCATCCATCTGGACAAACTGCGTGACGCGGTCGAGCGGATGCGGGTCTGGCTGCCGACCCAGCTTATTGGCTAGGGCCGCAGAGGCTTTGTCGAGCCCCTACCCCTTCCCTCATCGGCCTTAGCGCGCTAACTCAGGATCATGACCCTTGATCCCGTCGCCTTTGCGCAGGCCCTGATCCGGCGCCCCTCCGTCACCCCCGCTGATGCTGGGGCAATGGATGTCTTGCAGTCGGCCCTGTCCGACCTTGGCTTTGCCTGCCGCCGCATGCCCTTTGAGGGCATTGAAAACCTCTATGCGCGGCGCGGGACGAGCGGGCCCAATCTGGCCTTTGCCGGTCACACCGATGTGGTTCCGGTCGGCGATGCAGCCGCTTGGACCACCGGCCCCTTTGAGGCCCAGATCATTGACGGCGTGCTCTATGGGCGCGGAGCAGTCGACATGAAGGGCTCGATTGCTGCCTGGACCGCTGCCGTCAGCCGCGTGCTGGCCAAGGGCGAGGTTCCCGGTTCGCTGTCCTTCCTGATCACCGGCGACGAAGAGGGCAAGGCCATCCACGGCACCGGCCCCGTCGTTGAGGCCTTGGCCGCTGAGGGCGAGACCATCGATCATGTGGTGCTTGGCGAACCGACCAGCGCCGCACGGCTTGGCGATCAGCTCAAGATCGGACGGCGCGGCAGCCTCAATGCCTGGATCACGGTCGAGGGGGTTCAAGGCCACGTCGCCTATCCCCATCAAGCCGCCAATCCGATCCCGGTTCTGATCCGTTTGTTAGCCGAGATCCAAGCCCATGTGCTCGATCAGGGCCATCCGCGGTTCCCGGCCTCGAACCTCGAGGTCACCACCATCGACGTCGACAACCCCGTCACCAACGTCATTCCAGCCAAGGCCACCGCCCGGCTCAACATCCGCTTCAACCCGCTGCATGATGGCGACAGCCTGATCGCTTGGCTGGAGGGGGCCTGCGCCAAGGCGGCGATGGGCTTTGACGGCACGGTAAGCTTAGAGCCCGTCCTGACTGGCAACGCGTTCATCACTGAGCCGGGTCCGTTCGTCGATGTGTTGGCAGCGGCGGTCAAGTCCGTGACCGGCGAGGCTCCGATCCTGTCGACCACCGGCGGCATCTCCGACGCCCGCTTCCTGCGCAAACTCTGCCCGGTCGTGGAGTTGGGTCTGGTCGGAGCCACCATGCACGCGGTCGACGAATGTACCTCGGTGCAAGAAATCGAAGACCTGACCCGCATCTATGAGCAGGTCATTAGGGGATATTTCGCGGCCTTTTAGGAGAGAGCCTAGAACCCCCTACCCCGGCTTCGCCGGTACTTCCCCCAGAGGGGGAAGATTTGCTTTATTTAGATCTTCCCCCTCTGGGGGAAGTGGCGCGCAGCGACGAAGGGGGCCTTGTTTTTCTTCCGTTTTCCCCGCGCAGGCGAGGCCCCCTAGTTCATCACCTTGCGCGCATCCGGCAGGTCCAGCGAGAAGGGTGGGATCTCAGCGTCGAAGGTTTCGCCGTGGTCAGTCAGCATCTGGAAACTGCCATGCATGCTGCCGGACGCGGTGCGAAGCGGGCAGCCAGACGTGTAGCGATAGGCCTCGCGGGGCTTGAGCACCGGTTGATCACCGACCACGCCCTCACCCTTGACCTCGTCGACGTTGTTGCGCGAGTCCGTTATGATCCAGTGACGCGAGATTAACTGCACCGTCTCGGTGCCATGGTTCTCGATCTCCACCACATAGGACCACATGTGCAGGCCGATGTCGGGTTCTGAATCTTCGGGCCGATAGGAGCACATGACCCGCACAACGATGTCGCGCGTGCGGGCCTCATAGATGGGCGAGCCCTTAGAGCGTGTGCGGCGCGGTATCCGGTTCACGCCGCGTCCAAGGCCCTAGACACGTCGCGGATCAGATCATTCACGCCCTCAAGGCCGACCGATAGGCGCACGGTCCCCTCAGTCACGCCGATGGCCAGCCGCTCCTCTTCGGGGACAGACCGGTGGGTCGTGGTGGGCGGATGGGTGGCCATCGACTTGGCATCGCCGAGATTGTTGGAGATATCGACAATCTCGAGCGCATTGAGGAAGTTGAACGCCGCCTGCCGCGAGCCCAGATCAAAGGCCAAGAGACTGCCGCCGCCGCTCATCTGCTTGATGGCGACCTCATATTGCGGGTGATCCTTGCGGAACGGATAGAAGGAGCGCTGGGTCTTGGCATGGTCCGCGATCAGATCGGCCAGCACGGCGGCGGTCTCGGTCTGGCGACGCACGCGCAGGTCCAAGGTCTCCAGCCCCTTGAGCAGGACCCAAGCATTGAAGGGCGACAAGGACGGGCCAGTGTGGCGCAGCATGTCGCGGAGCGCCTCGTCCATCAGCTCTTGGCTGCCCAGAACCGCGCCGCCCAGCACCCGGCCTTGGCCGTCAATATGTTTGGTCGCCGAATAGACCACCAGATCCGCGCCCAGTTCGAGCGGCTTTTGGAAGATCGGGGTGGCAAAGACATTGTCGACAATGACCTTGGCACCGACCGCATGGGCCAGCTTGGCCACCCCGGCAATGTCGGTGACCTCGAGCAGAGGGTTGGCCGGGGTCTCGATCAGGACGGCCTTGGTATTGGGCCGCATGGCCTGTTCCCAAGCCTTAAGGTCGGTCGCATCGACAAAGGTGGTCTCGACGCCAAAGCGCGGCAGCCATTCGGCCACCAGCCAGCGGCATGAGCCAAAAAGAGCGCGGCCCGCGACCAGATGGTCACCAGCGCGCACCAGACCCATGAGTGACGCATGGACCGCCGCCATGCCGGTCGCCATCGCGCGGCAGGCGGGCGCGCCTTCGAGCAGGGCCAGCCTTTGCTCGAACATCTCAACGGTTGGATTGGCAAAGCGCGAATAGACATAGCCCGGCTCTTCGCCCGAAAAGCGCGCCACGGCGCTCTCGGCGGAATCATAGACATAGCCTTGGGTCAGATAGAGCGCTTCAGAGGTCTCATTGAACGCCGAGCGCATGGTCCCGCCGCGAACCAAACGGGTTGCCGCTTCCCAGGCCTTGGGGTCTTCCGTCATCGCAATGTCCTTCTTAAAGCGCGCGGCATCAAAGGCATCGAAGGGGGTCAGGTCAAGGGGGCGTCTTGGCGCTGGCCATGATCTTGGTCTTGGTGGCACCTGAAGACTTGCCATTCGGTGAGGAGTCGCGGACTGTCGCCCCAATGAGCGAGCAACTTTCATCGGGCATCTTGCCCAGCCAATCGATTGACGCGCTGATCGCCGAGGGTGCGATCACGTCGCTGAGCGCCTTTGACGCCGATCAGGTGCAACCCGCCAGTCTGGACCTTCGTCTTGGCCTGCGCTGCTGGCGGATCCGGGCCTCGTTCCTGCCTGGCCTTCACCGCACGGTACGTCAGCGGATGGTCGATGTGGCCATGCACGAGATCGACCTGTCAAAGGGTGCGGTTCTGGAGCGCGGCTGCGTCTATATTGCTGAGGTTCAAGAGCGGCTGAAGCTCGCACCGGGTATCGCCGCGCGGGGTAACCCGAAAAGCTCGACCGGGCGGATTGATGTCTTTGTTCGCCTCTTGACCGATCACAGCCGCGCCTTTGACGATGTGGCCAGCGGCTATGATGGCCCGCTCTATATCGAGATTGCGCCCCAGACCTTTTCGATCTTGGTGCGCACCGGCACGCGGCTCAACCAGCTTCGGCTCAAGCAGGGTCAGCCCGCCCATCTGGAGACCCGCAGTGTCGGGGTCGATCTGACCGGTGATTTGGCGGGCTATCGGGCGCGCCGCCATTCCGGCGTGATCGATCTGGACAAGGTCGGCGGCCACGATCCGCGCGATTTCTGGGAGCCATTGGAACCGCGCCGGGGTGAGCTGATGCTCGATCCCGGCGAGTTCTATATTCTGGCCTCGAAAGAAGCCGTAGAGATCCCCGTCCTGCAAGCCGCTGAAATGACCCCTATCGACCCGTCAGTGGGTGAGTTCCGGGTCCATTATGCCGGTTTCTTCGATCCGGGCTTTGGCACCGAAGAGGCAGGCGGCGTCGGGTCACGCGGCGTTCTAGAGGTTCGCAGCCATGAGACCCCGTTCCTGCTTGAAGACGGGCAGACGGTCGCGCGTCTCGTCTACGAGCCGCTGCTGGCCCGCCCCAATCGCCTCTATGGCACGGGCGGCTCGCACTATCAGCGCCAAGGTCTGAAACTCTCAAAGCACTTTAAGGACTGGTGAGGGGCTGGGTTTCTACCCTCAGCCTTCCGCTTTGCGACTTGTGTCCCCCTTCCGTTAAAGTGATGAACGACCGTGACTGAGCCAATGATGTCAGCCTCAACGCCCCCTACGCCTGCCGCTCCGTCGCGGTGGATGGCGTGGCGCGTGGAGACGGTGGCCTTGGTGACGCTCGCCATTCCTCTGGTCTTTACCCAGTTGGCTCAGATGGCGGTGATGACCACCGACGTGATCATGCTCGGACGCTTGAGCCAGACCGCGCTGGCGGCGGGCGCGATTGGCAGCACGATCTACTATTTTGCCTGGCTAATTGGAGCCGGTCCCTCGCAAGCGGTCGCGCCGATGATCGCGCAAAGTTTAGGGGCTGATCCGGATAATCGCGAGGCGGTGAGAGCCATTGTGCGGATGGGTCTTTGGGCTGTTGCGCTCTTGGCCTTGCCGATGGCGGCCCTGTTGGTATCCGCCGAATGGATCTTGCTACATCTGGGTCAGGACCCCTTGCTGGCTAAGGGCGCAGGGCAGTTTGTCAGTGTCTTGGCGATTGGCATGCCCTTCACCTTGGGCTTTCTGGTCCTACGCAACTTTGCCACCTCAACCGGAAAGCCACGGGCGGCCATGTGGGTCATGTTGGCCACGATCCTGTGGAACGCCCTAGCCGACTATGTCCTGATCTTCGGCCATTTCGGCTTTCCGCGCCTTGAGATGGTCGGTGCCGGCATTGCGACGGCCAGTTCGGGCATCTTCAGCTTTGTGGCCATGGTTCTGATCATCTGGCTTGATCCGGACCTGCGGGTCTATCAGCCCTTCAAAGGCCTGTTCATCCCGGCCCACAGACTGCTGGCGGAGGTCTTTCGGCTGGGCATCCCCATCGGCATGACCATGATCTTTGAAGCCATGTTGTTCAACGTCATGACCTTGGTCATGGGCACCTTTGGCACCGATCAATTGGCCGCCCATCAGGTGGCCCTGAACTTTGCGTCGGTGACCTTCATGGTGCCGCTCGGCATCGGTATGGCAGCGACGGTGCGCGTTGGTGTGGCGACCGGCCGAGGCGACATGGAAGCTGCGCGTCTGTCCGGATTTGTCGCGATGGCGGTCGGGGTGGGCTTCATTAGCCTGACCGGTATAGCCATGGCCTTTGCCGGGCGTCAGATCGCCAGCCTCTATTTTGGTCCCCCGACGCCGCAAGAGACCCAGGTCATCACCTATGCCACCCAGTTTTTGATGATCGCTGCTGCCTTTCAAGTCTTTGATGCCCTGCAGGTGGTTGGGGGCCTATCCCTGCGCGGCCTGAAGGATGCGCGGGTGCCGATGATCATTGCTGGGGCCAGCTATTGGCTGGCGGGCGCGCCCATTTGCCTGATCTTGGCGATCCCCTTTGGCCTCAAGGGCGTGGGGGTCTGGATCGGGCTGGCTGCCGGCTTGGCGGTCGCAGCCGTGGCCATGTGCCTGCGGTTTGAGTGGCTGACCCGCACCCCTGATCGTCCGCTCCCGATCTCGGTCTAGCCTCCAAGCGCGCCGAAGGGTAAAGAGCGCCTATGCGTATTGCTTTCATGGGCACCCCTGATTTCGCCGTCCAAACCCTGGCCGAGTTGGTCGCCGCAGGGCATGAGGTCGTGGCCGTCTATTCTCAGCCCCCCGCGCCGCGCGGTCGGGGTCAAGAGCTCAAGCCCTCACCGGTCCATGCCTTTGCCGAAAGCCTTGGCCTAACGGTGCGTACGCCCCAATCGATGAAGGCCCCAGAGGAGATTGCGGCCTTTCAAGCGCTAGATTTAGATGCGGCCGTGATCGTCGCCTATGGCCAGATCCTGCTGAAAGAGGTGCTCGATGCGCCGCGTTTAGGCTGTTTCAACCTCCATGCCTCGCTCCTGCCGCGCTGGCGCGGGGCCGCCCCCATCCAACGGGCGATCATGGCGGGCGATAAGGTCACGGGCGTTCAGGTCATGCATATGAGCGAAGGTCTGGATGAGGGGCCGGTGCTGCTGTCTGAGACTGTGCGCATTGAACCGCTCGATACGTCCGGCAGCCTGCATGAGCGATTGGCCGCCGTGGGAGCCCATCTGGCTCCGCGAGCCCTGGCGGCGGTGGAACGCGGCGCGGCGGTCGAGATGGCTCAGCCGCTCGACGGCATTACCTACGCCAAGAAGATCAAGCCTGCAGAGGCGCGCATCGACTGGTCCTTGTCGGCTGAGCAGGTCGATTGCCACATTCGCGGCCTGTCGCCCTTTCCGGGGGCTTGGTTCGAGGCTCCGGGTGAAAAGGGTCCAGTGAGGATCAAGGCCCTACTGTCCCGGGTTGAGCCTGCCTCAGGTGCGCCCGGCGAGGTATTGGATGATCACCTGCTGATCGCCTGCGGCACCGGCGCGGTCCGGCTCTTGCGGGCGCAGCGCGAGGGCAAGGCGGCGCAGGAGGCCGAGATGTTTGTACGCGGCTTTGCGCTAGCCACTGGAACACGGCTCGTCTGATGCCGCGCTATCGCCTACTGGTCGAATATGATGGACGCCCCTATCGCGGCTTTCAGGCGCAGGAGACCTTGCCGTCGGTCCAAGGGGCCATCGAGAAGGCCGTGCTCGGCTTTAGCGGTCAGAAGATTCGCATCATTGCCGCTGGCCGGACCGACACGGGTGTCCATGCCACGGGGCAGGTGATCCATATGGACCTTGAGCGGGACTGGCGTCCTGCCGTGGTGCGCGATGCCCTCAATGCCTATCTGATGCCCCAACCGATCTCGATCCTTGAGGCTGAA
>CALFYB010000475.1 GCA_937952995.1 uncultured Caulobacteraceae bacterium | reverse complement strand
GCCAGCGTGCGGCGGCATCTTCGGGACGGCCAAGGTCGATCTGAGCCTTGGCCTTTAGCCCTTCGGCATCATAGCCCGCCGCCATCAGGCTGGCCTTCAGCCAGTTGGCGGGGATACCGGTCAGGGCCGCAGACAGGACAATGTCCTCTGCGCTCGCCTCGATCAGCATCTGCTTATAGCCCGCCACCGCTAGGCTCTCGGAGCAGGCGATCAGGCGGGTTCCGAGATAGGCCAAATCAGCCCCCAGCATCTGGGCCGCCCGGATCGCGCGGCCAGAGCCAATCGCACCGCCGAGGATCAGTGTTCCGTCAAAGAACTCGCGCACGGCTGGCGCAAAGGCAAAGCCCGAGATCTGCCCCGTATGGCCACCGGCACCGGCACCAATCAGGATCAGGCCGTCGACGCCGGTCGCAGCGGCCTTGCGCGCAAAGCTCACCGAATTGACGTCGGCATAGACCAGACCGCCATAGGCATGGACCGCATCGATGACGGCCGCCGGGCTGCCGAGCGCGGTGATGACGATGGGCGGCTTGTGCTTGAGCACCAGCTCCATCTCTTCTTGCCAGCGCGAATAGGACCGGTGGACCATGATATTAATGGCCCAAGGCGGCGCGTCAGCGGGCAGGGCCTTGTTGATCTGACCCATCCAGTCGTCAAGAATGTCCAGCGTCCGGGCATTATTGGCTGGAAAGGACCCGATCATCCCGCCCTTGCAGGCCGCGAGCACCATCTCCAGTCCAGAGACCAGAAACATCGGCGCTGCAATGGTCGGCAGACGCAAGCGATCAGCGATAGAGCTTGGCAATCCCATCGCTAGTCGACCTGAGCAGGCTTGGGTGGCCAAGGGATGAAGGCCGAGGTGCGGCGCTTATATTCGGCATAGTCCGGGCGGGTGCGGCCAAGGCGATGCTCGACCGTTGGCATGCCGCTCCAACGGGTCAAGGTGAAGACCAGATAGATCGGCCCGACCACCGAGAACAGGCCGAGCGGGGTCTCCGCCGCGATCAGGAATAGGCCCCACCAGGTCAAGGCGTCGCCGAAATAGTTCGGGTGACGGGTATAGCGCCACAGGCCCCGGTCCATGACCTTGCCGACATTGTCCGGGTTCTTCTTGAAGCGAACCAGTTGCCAGTCGGCGAGGCTCTCGAACAGGATGCCGAACACGGCCACTCCGGCCCCGATCAGACCCAGCGTGCCAAGGTTCGCGGGCTCTGCCGCCACCTGACCCAGTTGCACGGGCAAACAGACCAGCCATAGCAGCGGCATCTGAATCAGGAACACCAGCCGGAAAGCGGCATAGCCATAGTTCCAGCCCTTTTCAGCCTTGGCCTTTTCCATCATCCGTACATAGCGCCGGTCCGGCCCGTGGTCGCGCCAGCGCCAGAGCATATAGCCGCCAAGGCGCACGGCCCAAGCCACGCAGATGGCGGTCAGGACAACGCGGCGCTGGGTGCCGCCGCCCGTCTGGACAAAGGTCGAGAGCGCCACCACGCCCATGCCAAGCCCCCAAAGACTGTCGACCGGCGTGCAGTCGCGCTGCGCGACACAGGCGGCCCACGCTATGGCAAAGAGGACCATGATGGCCACGCCGTTGATGAGCAGGATGTTGACAAATTCCGGCATGTTTCCCCCGTATAGACCTTGGACATTGCCCGAGCGATCAACGCCCTTTGACACTATCTCTATGCAAGCTAACCTATGGCCCAAGGGCGCACAAGCGATCCTAGAAAGCAGACAGACCCATGAACAGCTTTAAATCCAAGACCGCTCTGATCACGGGCGCGGCCGGTGACATTGGCGCAGCGACCGCTGCAGCCTTTGCTAAGGCTGGGGCCAATATTGTTCTGACCGATCGCCGCGCCGATGCCCTGACCTCCGTCGCGGAGGCTCTGGCCAGCCACGGGGTCGAGGTCATGGCCCATGCCTGCGACCAGACCGATCATCTGGCTGTGGCTGAGATGTTCGCAGCGATCAAGGCGCGCTTCCATGGCTTGGACGCGGCCTTTATCAATGCCGGATATGGCCGCAACGGGGCCCTGATCGATCTGTCGTTCGACCATTGGCGCAAGCATGTCGACGTCAATCTCAATGGCGGGTTTCTGATGGCTCAAGGCTCCGCGCGGCTGATGCGCGATGGCGGACAGGGCGGCGCAATCGTCATGAACGCCTCGACCGCCGCGACCGACATCTGCGACATGCTGGGAGCCTATGCGGCCTCTAAATCCGGCGTTCGGATGCTGGCCAAGTCCCTAGCCTCAGAGCTGGGCGTCTATCGCATCCGGGTCAATCTGGTCCTGCCCGGTGTCATTGAGACGGCGATGACCAAGTCGCTGATCGATGAGCCCGCCGTCCGTGCAGACGTGCTGGCCAATACCCCGGCAGGACGCCTCGGCAAGCCAGACGACATTGCCCAGATGGTTACCTTCCTATGCAGCGAGGCCAGCGGCTATATTACCGGCGCTGAGATCCTGATCGACGGCGGTCAGACCCTGCACGGCTATCCCCGCTGGTTCAGCGCCGACTATCGCGAGCTGGGCGCAGACTGGACGCCCCATTCGTCCTCGCCCCACTTGTCCTGAAGGGCTAGCCCAGCACGATCACATCGGCGTCGGGCTGGTCGGCGAACAGGCGCGCCACCTGATCGGCGCGGCGGTCGATGACGGCGCGGCGGTTGATCGTGCCCTTGTCTGACATCTCGTGGGCATTGGGGTCTGGCGGCTCTGACAGCAACAGCGCCCGGCGGATGCGCGAGGCCTCACCCCGTTGACCGGCATTAAAGCCCGCCAAACGCTCGGCGATCTCAGCCCGCGAAACCTCGCCCTTGGGCCAGGCCATCAAGGTCAGATAGGGCCGGTCATCGTCGCAAAGAACCAGATCGAGCACCAAAGGCGACAGGGCCTTGAGCAGGCCATCACGAAGGCCGCCGCCATAGACCCAGGTGCCGCTCGATAGCTTGAACTCTTCCGCCGCGCGGCCAACAAAGGCTAGGCCTTGAGCCGGGTCGCTCGGATCGTGGAAAACGGCCAGATCGCCCGTGCGATAGAAGCCTTCATCATCAAAGACCTCGGCGTTCTTCTTTGGATCGTCGAGATAGCCCTTGGTGACATTGGGACCCTTGACCCGGACCTCGTAGCGATCATCAACCGGGGCCAGTTTCATCGTGATGCCCGGTGTCGGCAGGCCAATACCCACCTTGTCGGTCAGGAAATGGATCACCGAAAAGGCCGAAACGGTCTCGGTCATGCCGTAGCCGCTGGTCATCATGATCCGGTGGCCGGTCTCTGCCACGGCGAGGGCTTGCAGGCGGTCATAGACGGTCTGGGACAGGCCCGCGCCGCCATAGAGCATCAGGCGCATCTTCTTGAAGAAGGTGGCGCGCAGCACCGGGTCGGCCTCCAGCGCATCGACCAGCATGGTGTAGCCGAGCGGCACATTGTTGAAATAGCTGACCGAAATCTCTCGCAGATTGCGGATCGAGGTCTCGAACAGGCCCGGCGCAGGCTTGCCGTCGTCGATATAGAGCGTGCCGCCTTCGAGCAGGGTCGCGCGCATGACAAAGGCACCGGCCGCATGGTGCCAAGGCAGCCAATCGAGCATGACCTCGTGCCAGCCCGCCGCCTCGCCGATGGTTTGCAGGCACTGGGCCGTGTTGGCTGCGAGATTGTCGAAGGTGATCGGCACGACCTTTGGCAGGCCCGTCGAACCTGAAGTCAGCATCAGGGCCGCGCGGTCCTGCGGCTGCAGGCGTGCAATCGAGGCGGCAACCTGATCGGTGATGGGCGTAGCCAGAACATCCGCATAGGTCGTCGCGGGCCGCTTCAACAGGTTCGGCGTGGTGGTGACAATCAGCGCATCGCCAAAATCGAGGCTGTCGAGCGCCTTGGCGGCCATGGCCGTGTCTTCGGCATAGACCACGCCGGGATGGGTCTTGGCGATCACATGGGCTAAGCGGCCATAGTCGCCGCCCATGGTGGCATAGGTGGTGCTGACCGGGCAGACCGGCAGGCCCGCAGCTTGGGCAGCAAAGCTGATGATCGTGAAGGCTGGACTATTGCCCGCTAAGATCAGGACCGGAGCACCGGGTTTGGCATGATCGAGCAACCACTGGGTCGCCGCATCCATGCGCTGTTTCAGTTCCGTGAAGGTCAGATAGGCCCACTCGCCATCCGCGCCCCGCTGCGCCATCGCCCTTCGGCCTCCCGACTGGGCGGCCCGCTGGGCAAAGGCCAAAGGAATATTGGCCTCATAGGGCTTTAGCGGAATGTTCGAGGCAATGAGGATGCTGCCATCGGCCCGCCGATCGACCTTCAGATCGACCGGCAACATCTTAGCTTCGCGAAAGGGCGCGGCGCTGACCTCTTGCCCCATGGTCAGAGACCGACCACGAGGCTGACCGTGGTGGTGGTCGAGCCGCCAATATTCAGGGTCTGGACCGTCTTGGCCCCCTCAACCTGACATTCGCCAGCCTTGCCGGTTACCTGCTTGAAGGCATCCAGAGCCATGCGCACCCCGGTCGCGCCGACGGGGTGACCCACGCCGATCAGACCGCCCGAGGGATTGATCGGCAGGCGTCCGCCCATATCGATGGAGCCGTCCTCAATCGCCTTCCAAGACTCGCCCGGAGCCGTCAGGCCCAGATGCTCGATGGCCATATATTCGGTGGTGGTGAAACAGTCGTGGGTCTCGACCGCATGGATTTGCGAGATGTCGGCCACGCCAGCGCGGCTGCGGGCATCGTCGATGGCGCGTTTGACCTGCGGGAACACATAGGGCTGGCCCTCGCTCGCCCGGATCTTGCGCTCATAGCTGATGGGCGAGGAGCGATGGCCCCAGCCCTTGATCTGCGGCAGGCTTTCCAGAGGGATGCCACGCTCCGCTGCATATTGTGCCGCTCGCTTTTCGGAGGCCAAGAACACGACGGCCGAGCCGTCGGTGACCTGTCCGCAGTCATTCTTGCGGATCATGCCTTCGACGACGGGGTTGGCCTCGTCATCTTGGGTGAAGCTCTTGTCGTTGAAAGCCCACTGGCGGGTCTGCGCATTGGGATTGCGTCGGCCATTGGTGAAGTTGATCTCGGCGATCCGGGCCAGATGCTCATATTTCAGACCCCAGCGACGGTCATATTCCTCGCCCAGATCAGAGAAGGCGCGCGGCCACAGGAAGGCGGCATCTTGCAGTTCATGACCGGTCCAGGCGGCAGCGCCGAGGTTCTGAGCGGCCTTTTGACCGGGAACATTGCGCATCATCTCCAAGCCGACCACGCAGCTTAGATCATAATGGCCAGCCTCGATCTCGGCAGCGGCGGCGAGAATGGCGACACTGCCGGAAGCGCAGGCCGCTTCGTGGCGCGCCGTGGGCATGCCGTCAAAGTCAGGGTGAACCAGACCAAAGAACCCGCCCAGCAGGCCTTGGCCCGCAAACAGTTCACCGACGAAATTGCCGACATGGCCGCTGTCGATGTCCTTGGGTTCGAGATCGACTGCCGCGAGGCCCTCTCCGACAACCTCGGCAAAGGCGTCGGCGAAATCCATGCCCTTCCGGGCCCAATTTTCCGAAAAGTCGCTCTGCCATCCGCCCAGAATATAAACCATGGTTTCCTCGCTGAACTGTCGTTCGATTTGTTAGTACCATTACACAAGTTTTAGGGCTGCGCCACGCCTCAGCCTCGTAATCAATCCAAAACCGGCTTGGGGTCCGCCGCTAAAAAGGCTCCAAAGGCGGTCACCGCGTCACTGAAGTTCTGACGGGTGCCATCAGCCAAGGCTGCATGGACGGCGCCGGCCACGGTGGGGGCCGTGCCAAGGTCAACCGGCGCGCCCTCGACCGCATAGGCGGCCGCAAGATGGCCGCCCCCCGCGATCAGAGTTTGACCCGTGATGTCACAGTCCGGTCCTGCCAGCCAAACAACCAAAGGCGCGACGGCATCGGGCGACATGCGCTGTTTTTGCTCGGGCGATAGGTCCTGACCGGTCATGGCCGTGGCCGCATAGGGGGCTATGGCATTGACGAGAAGATGGCGCGTCTTGCCCTCGATCGCCAAGCTGCGGACCAGTCCGATCAGGGCCGCCTTGGAGGCGGAGTAGGACACCAGGCCGTGGCCGCCATGCAGGCCCGCCGAGGAGGCGCTGACAATGACCCGTCCTGCTGGCGAGGCCGACAGGATCGGCCAAGCCGCTTCGATTACCGACAGGGTGCCGTAGAAATTGATGTCCATGAGTTGTTTTATCACCTTTAAATCCACATCTTCAAACATCGATCGCATGGAAATGCCTGCATTATTAATTAATATAGAAGGTGTTCCAAAACTCAAACACCAATGACCAAAAGTCTTGCAGTCTTCTGGCTTTGCCAAGTCGGCCTGCATACTATGTATAGTTGCTGTAGCATATTTTTTGGCTAAACTTTCAGTAGCCTCCTTCAAACGAGCAGCGGTTTTACTACAAATACATAATGTATGGCCCTCAGCTGCAAAAGCTTCTGCCACTGCATATCCAATTCCTTGAGAAGCCCCTGTAATAACAACAAGCATATAAATAATTTATAGTTAACCTAAATAAAGAATAAAGATAAGAAGCAAAATTGTAAATTCGTCTAATACAATTAGACATTGATGCCCTATAAAGACCTATTTTTTGACCTTGACCATACCATTTGGGACTTTGAATTAAATTCAAAAGAAACTTTATGGGACCTGCATCAGAAATATGCGCTAGAAGCTAAGGGCATCAGCGATTTTGATGTTTTTTATAGCAACTACAGCGTACATAATCACAGGTTGTGGGACAGGTATACCAAGGGCTTTATTAAGCAAGAGGAGTTAAGATGGAAGCGTATTTACCTTAGTTTATTGGACTATAAAATTGCCGACGAAGCCTTGTCTAAAGAAATGTCAGTTGACTATTTAAATATACTGCCTAATAAAAAGAATTTATTTCCCTACACCATTGAAATTTTGGACTACTTGAAAAACAAGAATTACAAAATGCATTTAATTACCAATGGGTTTGAATCGGTGCAGTTTAAAAAAATTAAGAACTCCAATTTAGCGGACTACTTTATAGAAGTAATTACATCAGAAGCAAGCAATAGCTTAAAACCTAATAAAGAAATTTTTGATTACGCTTTAAAAGCTTCCAATGCAAAATTAGAAACTAGTATTATGATTGGCGACAATGAAGCTGCCGATATTCAAGGTGCTATTAATGCTGGTATGGACTCTATTTTTGTGAATCATTTGCAAATACAGCCTACCGTAGCTGCAACACACACTATTACACATTTAAAAGAGTTGGAAAATATATTCTAAAGGTTTAGAATAATATAGATTTTTATTTATAAAAACTAGTTCTCAATATTACCAACTAGCAAGTACAGTAACACCACCTTTTACCACATCCCCAATTTTTGCATGAATTTTAGTTCCCACTGGTAATAGTAAATCCACCCTGCTACCAAATTTTATAAAACCATATTCATCGCATTGTTTGAAGGACTGGCCTACAGAGCTGTAATTACAAATTCTTCTTGCTAAAGCACCTGCAATTTGTTTGCATAAAATACTACCCTTGCTATTTTCAATAACCACCGACCATCTTTCATTATCGGTAGAAGATTTTGGATGCCATGCAACAAGGTACTTTCCTTTGTGGTACTGGTTATACACCACTTTACCGCTCATTGGATTTCTATTCACGTGCACATTGGCCGGACTCATAAACACACTTACTTGAATGCGTTTGTCTTTAAAATATTCTTCGTCTGTAATTTCTTCTATCACCACAACTTTACCATCGGCAGGACAAATAATTTGATTGTCGTTGATGGTTAATGTTCTATTGGGAATTCTAAAAAATGAAATAATAAAAAGAAAAAAGAAAAGGGTTAATCCAAAAATTGCTCCAGCAACTCTTGGGCAACAGGTTCCTAAATAAGAAATTGAAATTAAATTGATAAGACCAAAAATTAGCGCAGTAATACCAATTGTACGGAAACCTTCGCGGTGAATTGTCATAATTATGATTTGAGTTGCAAATGTAAAGTAAAATCTATTGCGCAAAAAGTGTTAGCATCAGCCAAACGCATGGGCCTGCTAATAATAAAGAGTCAAAACGATCAAAAAAACCGCCGTGTCCTGGTAAAATATTGCCACTATCCTTTACGCCAGCCATTCTTTTAAATTTACTTTCTATTAAATCACCAATGGTACCAGTTATTGCAGCCGTTACACTCACAATTACAAGTGTTTGATAAGAAAGATTTGTGAGCACTTTTCCTAATAATACAACTGCCACTACCGCAAGTAATGCACCACCAATGGTTCCCTCCCATGTTTTTTTGGGAGACACCACCGAAAGCGGCGTTTTGCCAATAAATGAACCTACCATATATGCCATGGTATCATTGATCCAAATACTTACTATCACAAGCATGGGTAATACGTAATATTGTGTGGTACCTAAAACCGCAGCCCAATGCGCAGATGCTAAATGCGTAATAGCAAAAAAACTAGCAGTCATATACGCAAGTCCAAACAAGCTATACAACAGGTGCGCCGTTTTAGTATGAATGGTTGATGCGTTTTTAGTGAGTTTATTGTATTCAATTAAGCAACCTGTATGCACAATCAAAAAAAGTATGATAAAACTATTGAGGCTATAAAATATAGCGCCGAGCATCACTACCACAAAAATAATTGCCGATAATGCCCTTGTTTTAAAAGTTTGAAGATCAAATGCCATATGCGTTGTTAAACGGTAAAGTCTAAATGTTCCGATTGTTGATCAATAAGTTGTCTTGCAAATACAACCATGTCATGAGGTACATAGAGTTGAATGTCACCAAACATTGGATAACTACTGTCTTGTTTATTTAATAGTTGCACGGGCACATCATTATCAGCGAGTAAGCCTTCGATAATGGAAG
>CALFYB010000474.1 GCA_937952995.1 uncultured Caulobacteraceae bacterium | reverse complement strand
CCACAGGGAGAGGGCTTTGACCTTCTTAGCCCTCGCCCCCTTGGGGGAGAGGGTTCCATCCGCTCGCAATGAAGCGGGACGGGGGATAATCCCTACCCCTTGATCAGTTCCAACGAGCGAGCGCGGTCTTCGCGGGTAGGGCCGTAGCTGATGATGAACAGTTCATCGGCACCGGTATGGGCAGCCTTGGCGGCGAGGGCGGCGCGGACCTGGGCTCCGTCACCGACGATTGAGCGCCGCGAAACTTCGGCTAAGCGCGGATCGGGGCCAAGGGCGGCCAGCTTGGCGTGGGCCGCGTCAAGGCTGGGGAAGCTGGTTTGGCGGCCCTCTAAAAAGCTCAGAGCCCATACCTGACGGGGGGCGTCGAGCCTTTGTGCCTCCTCGGGCGTGTCGGCAGCAAAGGCCGAGGTGCCGACCCCAGCCCACGGCTTGTCTCGAAACGGCGAGGGGGTGAAGGCGGCGCGGTACGCGGCGATGGCGGGGGCTGCGTCCGTCTGAGCGATGAACTCGGCAAAGACCATGCCGACCCCGGCCTTTCCGGCAAAGGTCGCGCTATCGACCGAGGTGCAGAGTATGAATAGGTCCGGGTGCGACGGCCCGCGCGGCTGAGCAATGATGCCGCTGGCCGGATGGCGCTCTGGGAAGGGCTCCTTGCCCGATGAGTCCAGCAGCCACGCATTGAGCAGGGCGAAATATTGCGGGAAGGCCTCTGATCCGGCTGAACGCAGGGCCGATCCGGTGCGCATATCGGCCCCCAAGGCCCGCCCGACACCCAGATCGATCCGCCCCGGTGCCAGACCTTCGAGCACCATGAACTGTTCGGCGACCTTGAGCGGCGAGTGGTTGGGTAGCATCACCCCGCCCGAGCCGAGCCGGATGCGGCTGGTAACTTGGCTCATTGCGGCGATCAAGATTTCAGGGGCTGAGCCGCCAAAGGCCGGGATCGAATGGTGTTCTGCGACCCAGAACCGGTTGAAGCCGAGCTTTTCTGCAATCTGGGCCATGGCGATGGTTTCACGCACCGCTTCGGCTCCGGTCATGGCACCTAGCAGGGGGGAGAGGTCGAGGACGGACAGTTCGGTCATGACGGTTCCTCACCGGGCTTTTCGCCCGCAGACTGTTCGATGGCCCCCAAGGCGTCGGCCAGCCGCATCTTGGCGGAGCCGGGCTTGAGGGGCTGTTGTTGATCCGGATGGGGTGCCCAGCCGGTCATGGTCAAGATGTCAAAGGTGGCGCGCACCCGACCATCGGGATCGCTGAAACGGTCCTGATAGAGCCCCATGGCTCTGGCCAGTACCGCACGGGTCAGAGGACGGCCCTGCCGGTCCGCCAAGGCATTGGTCTCGCCCATGCGCCGCAGGTCATGGATCAGCTTGAGCGGATGGTCATAGCGCACCGTCACCCGGTCGACATCGGCCACAGGCAAGGCAAATCCGGCGCGCTGTAACAGGCCCGCCACGTCATAGGCGTCGGCAAAGGGCGCGATGCGCAGGCCCGCGCCGCCGCTCAGTTCCGACTCAGCCTCGATCAGACATTGGCGAAGCTCGGTCAGGGTCTGGCCACCAAAGATCGCCGCCATAAACAGGCCATCGGGCTTAAGGGCGCGGCGGATTTGAATGAGGGTTCCCGGCAGGTCATTGACCCAGTGCAGGGCAAGGCTGGAGACCACCAGATCCAGACGAGCGACACCAAAGGGCAGGGCCTCCTCGTCGACCTGAAGGCGCAGGCTATCGCGGCCCGCCAGCATGGCTCCTGACAGGTCGGTCTCGATCACGGTTCCGACCCGTGGCCGTGCATCGCTGGTCGATAATATTTGCGAGAATATTCCTGAACGCGACCCTAGATCGACACAGACCGGAAAATCGCGCAGGATGATTTCCAGTCGCTCGACCATATCGCCTGCCGCACGGGCCTTTAGGAAATCGGCAGCGGCGAAATCCAAGGCGGCGCGGTCCAGTCGGGCGCGGTGCAAGGAACGGTCGAACAGGCGAGGAGGGGCGCTCATGGTTCAAGGCC
>CALFYB010000473.1 GCA_937952995.1 uncultured Caulobacteraceae bacterium | reverse complement strand
TTAGTTTCGGTAAGTTCGGGGCGATTTTGCCGGGGGGCAAGCGGGTCATGACCATCGCAGCGCCCCTTATTTCAGGACTGACCAATGATGTGACAGTGGCCATCAACCTCAATTAATTGAGATCGAACATGCGCGTCCATCACCGCTTTCAACCCATGAAATGGGAGACGGCATGCTGCGGTCGTTAACGGCAGTGGCCTTCTGTGCCATGAGCATGTCAACCACGTCTGGTCCGGTATTTGCCATTTCCGCGGACTCCGAGGCACCCATAGCAACATACCGGCAAGGACAGCTTGTGGGACCGACAACAGAGGATGAAAGCCGTCCTCTTTGGTCTGGTTCACTTGTGAATGCCCCGGTCCGGATTGATCCGATATCTTTGCCTCGCGCGGCATTAGATTCTAGTTCCGGCGTCACTGTCGACATGTCAGCAAGGCCGCCATCGGCCAAGGTTCTCACAGCTCTTGATTTACCATTGATGCTCAATGGCCGCTTTCTCGGCATGATCAGCGCAAATATGGATCTTACCGGAGATGGGCTAGTCGACAGTGGCAGACTGCTCAGCCTGCTAAGGACAGTGTTTGCGCGCGAGGCCTACCAAAAGGTCGAGCAGAGGGTCGCGGGGCGCGAGCAGGTACCTTTGTCCGACCTTCAAAGCCCGTCCTTTCACCTCTCCTTTGTGAGCGCGGTACTCGAACTACGAATAGAAGCCAGCCCAGACGGGATGGTGCCAACGGACCTGCACGCGTCGGGTTTTATTCCAGAGCCTAACCCGTCGAGTTTCACCACGCCCGAAAAGTTGAGTGCGGGCCTGAATATCGGTCTTGCTCAGCGATATATTCACAATGGAGGCGGGCTAGGACCGCTTCAGGGTGCATTGGATGGGCTGGTTCACGTCGGTGGCTTCAAAGGTGTCACTTTGATTGCGGGCGCGAACTATAAAGAAGGTGCCATTGGTTCTGCATGGTCAAGACGAGAGGCGCGGCTGGTCCATGATAACTTCAAGTCCGGCACTCGACTGAATGTCGGTGAGTTTACGCCAACCATCGATGGCTTCCAGGGGACAGGGCGTATCGTCGGCATAGGTTTGGAACGGGCCTACGCAACAATTCGACCCTTCCAGAATGTTCGTCCGGCGGGCCGGCAGGCCTTTACGCTCGATCGCGAAGCCACTGTTGACGTGGTGATTAATGGACTAACCACGCAGAGCTTGCGCCTCGCGCCCGGACGGTATTCGCTCACCGATTTTCCATTCGCCACCGGTGCTAATCAAGTGCAGCTTCTGGTGAACGACAATACGGGGCAAAAGGAAATCGCCCTCTTCAACGCCTTCAGCGGCGCAGAGCTGCTCGGCAAGAACGTCATTGATTTTGGATTCGCGTCAGGTCGGCAAGAAGGCATACGCGGGCTGCACTATGATGGTCCCTATCAGACCACGGGCTATGTGCGCAAAGGGGTGACCGACGCCTTGACCCTTGGTCTAAACGGGCAAGCAACCCAGCATGTTCAGCAGTTGGGGGGCTTGGCTGTTTGGGGTTCGCCCATCGGGCTGATGCTTATAGAACTCGCGGCTAGCTACAATGACCCGGCTGGCAAATCGGGCATGGCTGGATCCTTTAGCTACAAACAGAATTTAAGCCTCAAGAAGCGAGACGACCTTCGGATCACAGCCACCTTGCAGTCGACCAGCGGGAATTTTGAAGACCCTTTCCAGAGATCAAGGTCTAACCTAGAACAGTGGCGCGCGAGCGGCCTTGTCCAATGGAACGCCCCTTGGCAATTGGGCTTCAACCTCGGTCTTGACTTGGCACGAGGGCGCGCTAGCAATCCGGACCATCGGCAAATCGATGTCGGCGTCAGCCGCAGCTTTGGCCGGGCCAGCGTGGTGGCTAATTTCAGCGTGACCCACACTGAAAATGCCAAGTCCGATCAACGCTTTGCCATCGGCTTGACCATGCCCCTAGGGCAACGCTGGACCTCGCAAGCGCGATATGACAGCGACCGCCACCGCAGCGAGATCAGTGCGTCGCGCTACAGCTATGGCGGGCTTGATGAGGTCAGCGCCGAAGTGCGAATGACCAAGGACGACTTCGCAAAGGACCTGTCTGGACGGCTCAACTATATCAATAACAGGTTCGAGGCTGAGTTGGGTCATAACCAGCGTTATGACCTACTGCCGGGTGGCCGGACGGATGCGGAATCCACCCTCACCGTCAACAGCTTCATCGGATATGCCGCGGGGACCTTGGCCGTAGGTCGGCCAACGCGCGATTCATTCATCATCACCCCAATTCATAAAAGCCTCTTCAATTCAAAGGTTGAGATCAGGGCTGGGCGTCAAGCTGTCGCCCGTTCAGGTTGGCTTGGGTCGCCGTTGGTGCCGATCCGGCGGGCCTACGGCGTGAACAGTTACGACATCAATGTAGAGCCCCTGCCCCCTGGCTATGACATTGGGTCTGGCAAGCTCTCCGTCTTCCCCGGGTTCG
>CALFYB010000472.1 GCA_937952995.1 uncultured Caulobacteraceae bacterium | reverse complement strand
AGACCTATGCGTTCACAGAAATTGAGCGTTCACTGTCGGCCGGTGCTGCGATCAATGGCTGAGCTGCGCGCTCAAGGCCCCTTCGGCATCGCTGGCTAGGGTCAAGGTCTGGCCAGGTTCGATCTTGCGGCCAGCGTCGGTGACCACTTCGCCGTCAATTGTGACCAGCCCCTGCAGGATAAAGGCCTCAGCCTCTCGGCGCGAGCAGACGCCGCTCTGTCCGAGCCAACGATTGATCCGTTGGGGTTCGGGCTCGTTATAGGTGCAGGTCCAGGCCATGGGTCGTCCGAGCAGTCGTCAGCGCCTCACGGCGCGGGAACCCTGTCTAGGCCCGCTCGGCCCGAGATGGCAAGGGTGAGAGCCTATTCCTCGTCTGGATAGGGGCCCACTCCACCAGCGGCGATGAATTGATCGATCCTATCGGTCAGAACAGGAAGGGGAACCGAGCCGAGCGACAGGACCGTGTCGTGGAAGGCGCGGATGTTGAACCGGTTGCCCAAGGCCGCCTCAGCCTTGGCACGGCCCTTCTCTATGGCCATTTGGCCCAGATAGTAGGCCAGAGCCTGTCCGGGCCAGCTGATATAGCGGTCGACCTCGGTATTGACCTCGCGTTCAGACAGGGCCGTGTGGCTGAGCAGGTAGGCTCTTGCCTGATCGCGGGTCCAGCCCTTGGAATGGATTCCCGTATCGACGACAAGCCGCGCGGCGCGCCACATCTGATAGCTGAGCATGCCGAACCGGTCATAGGGGGTCTCGTACATGCCCATCTCGACGCCCAACTTCTCACAATAGAGCGCCCAGCCCTCGCCAAAGGCTGAGATGTAGGTTTGCCGCCGAAAGGTCGGTTGATCCTTATTTTCGCTGGCCAGCGGGACTTGGAAGGCGTGCCCCGGGGCGGACTCGTGGAGGGTCAAGGCGGTCAGGGCGTAGAGCGGCCGTGAGGGGAGGTCATAGGTGTTGAGCAGATAGACGCCCGGACCACCGCGACCGGCGGTGTAATAGGGCGCGATCTCGTCAGGCACGGGGGTGATGGCAAAGCGCGAGCGCGGAAGGTGGCCAAACCAGCGGTCGGCCCGCCCATCAAACTGCTTGGCGACCCAGGCCGCACGGTCGAGCAAGGCTTGCGGTGTGGTGACATAGAAGCGGGGATCTTTGCGAAGGAAGGCTAAGAACGCGGGCATATCGCCTTGGAAGCCGGTCTCGCCCATCACGGTCTGCATCTGAGCCGAGATCAGATCGACCTGTTCTAAACCGATCTTGTGAATCTGGTCTGGGGTCAGCTCGACCGTGGCATATTCAAGGATCTTGGCCTGATAGTAGGCCCGGCCATCGGGGAGGCTTTCGGCAGCGAGGGTCTCGGTGGCCTTGGGCAGATAGTCGTCCTTGAGGAAGGCCAAGAGCTTGATGTGGGCTGGGATGACTTGGTCGCGGATGACGACGACGGCCTCAGCGCGCAGGGCCTCCTGCTCACTGGCCGACAGGCTAGCGGGCAGCGTTTTGAACGGCTGATAGAAGATGGTGTCGGTGGGCGAGGCGGCCTGCGCCACCACCGCAACGCTGGCTTCACGTCCCATCAGCGTGACCTTGGGCGGGGTAAAGCCACGCGCCAATCCAGCCCGCATATTGGCTTCTGACTGCGCGAAATAGGCGGGCCAAGTCTGCATTTGGGCGATGAAGTTGCGGTAGTCTTGAACCGTCTTGAACGGCTTTCGCGCCGTCGAGGCCATTTCGCTCCAGAAGGCGCTGTCGGAATTGAACGGGGCTTCGTAGTCCTTGAACCGCTGGCTATTGGCCAAGGTTATGATTTGGAGACGATAGACGCCGTAGTCCGCCCGTGCCTTAGGGGACAGGTGATCAACGCGGACCTTGGCCAGCTTGGTCAGCGTCGCATCCCAGTAGGCTAACCTTGCCGCTTGGGTCTTCGCATCAATCTGAGGCATGCGGTCGCGGATCGGACCATCCCAGCTGTCAGCGATCAGCTGTGCATCGCGCCAAGCCCACTCCGCCTCATAGATCGCCTTGAACTGCGCATCGGCCGAGGGGCGAGCCAGCGCGGGCGTCGTGAAGCTGGCCCACAGAATGAGGGCAAATAGCGCCAAGGCAGATCGTAAACGGGGCATGGGCAGTCCTTAGAAACTTAGCGCTTAATGGCTGGCGAGAGGCCCGACGGATCGATCATCATGCCGTGGACCTGCATATTATGGCTGTGGGCCAGTTGATGTAGCGCAAAAGCGGTTTGCATAGCGCTGGTTCGGCCTTGGGCGTCTTGAGCGGCATTGACCGCCTCCTTGGCCAGTTTCAGGGCAAAGAGGGGTTTTTGGGCGATGCGGCTGGCCATGGCGAGGGTGAAGTCCGCGAGGCTCTCGGGCGGCACCACGTGATTGACCATGCCCAGCTTTTCGGCGTCCTTGGCGCTGAGCCAATCGGCGGTGAACAGCATTTCCTTGGCCTTGCGCGAGCCCAGCTCCCATGGGTGGTTGAACATCTCAACGCCGCCGACGCCCATGGCGACTGTATTGTCCCAGAACGAGGCGTCTTCGGCGGCAATAATGATATCGCAGGGCCAGATCAGCATCAGACCACCGGCGATGCACTTACCCTGAACCTGCGCAATGGTTGGCTTTGGAATGTTCCGCCAGCGTTCGCTGAAGCCGATATAGATTTCCTTTTCCCGGGCCATCTGGGCCTCAGCCCCCGCACAGCCAAAGCCGCACCAGGTGCCGACGGTCTGGAATTCCGCCATGGTTTCAAGCGCGCCCTGTTCGCGCAGGTCGTGGCCGGACGAGAAATGCGGGCCTGCTGCGGCCAGAATGATGACCTTGATGTCATTGTCCTGCGCTGCCCGGTCAAAGGCCTGGTTCAACTCATAGAGCATCCGGGTGTCTTGAGCGTTGCGCGTATCGGGCCGGTTCAGCACCAGTCGCGCCACGTGCGGGGCAGGGGTCTCGTAGATCACGGTCTGGTACATGGTCATCCTCCGAAGCAGGCCGCCAGGGGTTGCTTCCCTGTGCGTTGGCCCATGCTGGCATGAAACTTCGGTGCGGACTACGAAGCGTCAGTGTCTAATCCTATTTTTGTGTCAGACCAGATGCCTGCCTTGCCCCAGTTGGGCGGCGAATGGACGGATGATTATGACCGTTGGGCTGGAAGGTTTGGATGAGGCCGTAGCCGCCCAGCGGTTGATCGAATATGGGCCCAATCGCGTTAAAAATTTCAAAGGTCGGTCTTTCCAAGACATTGTGTTGGGCACCTTGCGAGAGCCGATGTTTGGCCTCTTGATCGGGGCATCTGGCCTTTACCTGATGCTAGGAAACCGATCAGAGGGGGCTTTTCTCAGCGTGGCAGCCGTGGCGACGGTCGCTCTGGTGGTCGCTCAAGAGACCCGCAGTGAGCGCGCGCTCAAGGCCCTGCAAAATTTAGCGGCACCCTCCGTTCGGGTCATGCGCGGCGGCCAAAGTCGCACCATCCCCATCTATGAGTTGGTCCCCGGTGATCTGGTCTTGGTCAGCGAGGGGCTGCGCGTTCCGGCAGATTGTCAGTTGGTTGATGGTGAGGTTTTGAGCGTCGATGAGGCGGCGCTTACCGGTGAGTCAGTGCCTGTGACAAAACTTCCTGAGGCCTCGGTCAGCGAAGGGGATTGGTTGGAGGAACAGAGTAAGCGCTTTGGCCTTTTCGCTGGCACCCTCGTCGTCAATGGGCAGGGCTTGGCGCAGGTTAAGCGTACCGGAAGCAATACGGCGCTGGGCCGAATTGGCCGATCATTGGCGACCATAGATACAAGCCCTACACCGCTGCAGCAGGCCTCTGGTCGATTGGTGACGATGCTGGGCAGCGTGGCCTTGGGGGTCTGCGCCTTTGTTGTGTTGGCCTATGGCCTCATTCGCGGCGATTGGATCGAAGGCGCATTGGCAGGCATTACAGTTGCCATTTCCCTGATCCCCGAAGAGTTCCCGATGGTCCTTGCGATCTTCATGGCCTTGGGGGCTTGGCGTTTGGCGCAGCACAAGGTGCTTGTCCGCCGTCCTGCCGTCATTGAGGCCTTGGGCGGCGCGAGCCTGCTCTGTGTTGATAAGACGGGGACCCTCACCGAAAACCGGATGACCTTGGTGCGGCTTTGGTCCGATGGACAGGCCGATGAGCCTGCCCATGCGGGCCAGGCACCATCATTGAAGGCTTTGCTCAACGGCGCGATCCTCGCGTCGGCACCCCATCCAACAGACCCTATTGACCGGGCGGTGAAGGCTTGGGCGTCCCAAGATGTCGGGCTCGGCCAGTTGGACAGGGTGTGGCCCTTAACGCCCAAACGATTAGCCGTGGTCCAGCGTTGGATCATGGACAATGGCGAGACCCAAACAGCTGCAAAGGGCGCGCCAGAGGCGATTTTTCAACTTTGTCAGATGGATAGATCTCAAAGAACTGCCTTAAGCCAGGTCGTTGACGCCATGGCCCGAGACGGGCTGCGCGTGCTGGCCGTCGCCGCAGGACCAACTGAGGCATTGGCATTTGATGATCCAGAAACCGCGGCGTTTCGGTTCTTGGGACTTATCGGATTTCTAGACCCTGTTCGAGAAGATGTACCCGCAGCCTTGGCTGAGGCGCGACGGGCCGGGATCGCGGTGGCGATGATTACGGGTGACTATCCAGAAACCGCCTTGGCTATCGCACGGCAGGCCGGCATTGATAGTCGCGCCGGCGTGATGACGGGTGAGCAATTGAAGGTCTTAGATAAAGAGGCCCTACAACGCGCCGTCCAGACCATCCGAGTGTTTGCGAGGGTCGCGCCAGAGCAAAAGCTGACCCTTGTTGAGGCCTTTAAGGCCGAGGGTTTTGTCGTGGCCATGACCGGGGATGGGGTCAATGATGCGCCAGCGCTTCAGGCCCTCGTCCGGTGCAACGGGAGAACAGGTGATG
>CALFYB010000471.1 GCA_937952995.1 uncultured Caulobacteraceae bacterium | reverse complement strand
GCTGCCGGCGGAAACCCGCAGAGCCAACCAGTCAGTCGCCTGATAACGCAGCGCCAATTTGGGATTGAAGGTCGATCCAACCTGCCCACCATAGTCTTCGTAGCGGGCCGCGACCTGGGCCTGCAACTTCTCGGTGATGGGAAGGCTCAGTTCGCCGAAGCCAGCAAAAATATCGCTGGTCAGGTCCTGAGGCGTCGCAACGCCAAGGAACACGAACGGACCGTTACGCACCGCGCCAACACAGTTGGTCACACCAAAGTCGAGGGTGTTCACGCATGGCGTGGCCTGCGCATTGCCCAGCGAGCTGTAATCGGAGGTGAAGAAGTTGCGGCGATATTGACCACCGGCTGCCCACCCAATCTGGCCACCGGGCAGGCTGATATTCAGCTTACCGTTCAGGACGCCGTCCAGCACAAAGGTGCTGGCGGTCTGGGTCGTAGAGTTCTTCTGGAAGAACCACTTAGCCAATTCCGGCGAGTTTGCCACAGCTGCATTGTAGTTTGGATTGGCCGCACCCGTTAGCGCATCAGACTTGATCGCGTTGGAGAACGGATTGTACCACTGACAGCCATTCGCACCGGGGGTGTTGGCAGCGAGGTTACAGTTCGGGCCACCGAGACCGCGCAGGGCCAGTTCGAGGCGGTTGACGAGGCTGTCATAGCCGCTGCGGCGTCCCGTTTCCGACCCGTAGGTCATGGCCGTTTCCCAGCCAATGCCATTGGAGAACTCGCCCGTCAGGCTGCCGGAGACCCGGAAGGCCTCATAGCCGCGCGTACCGGTGGAGGGGCCATAGCCGAACTGCGGGTTACCGCCGGTGCCGAACGGACGCCAGGTACCCGCGAACAGCTGAACACCGCCCGAAGGAACAGGCTGGCCGATCGATGCGAAATAGGCCGCAACGCCGGGGTTATTCGCCGGTGCGATATAGCGACCGGTACCGGTCCCAGCAGGCATGGCTTCCGCCGTTGGTGACGACAGGGTCAGGTAAGACGGTGAGGTCTGCCAGTTTGGCACGTCCGTATGGGCGTAGAGCGCTTCAACGTGCAGCTTGGTCTTGTCCGTTAGATCGGCATTGACCTCGCCATAGACCTGGAAACGGTCTTCCTTTTCGACGATGTTGTCGAAGGGCACGAAGTGGAAGTAGCACCGTGGCGAGGCTCCTGAGAAGCCCGCAAAGCCGCCTGCGCCTGCGCAACCTGCGTCACGGGTCAGACCGCCCGCGAGGGGAAGACCAGCAGCAGACGATAGGGGCGCATAGATGCCGGGGTTACCACCACCGGACCAACCACCATCGGGGTTAGCCAGATAGCTCTTATTGGCCCAATCGCGATCTTGCGCCGAGAGGACCGAACGATGGTCCCAGCCACCGGCGATCAGGACGTTGGCGCGGTCGCCAACCCAGCCGTAGGTGAAGTTGAGGTTATAGTCGCCATCGGAATCGGCGACATGCTTGTAAGACGCGCCGACCTCGAGACCTTGGAAGTCCTTCTTGGTGATGAAGTTGACCACGCCAGCAATGGCGTCAGAACCGTAGGTCGCGGCCGCGCCGTCCTTGAGGACTTCGAGGCGACCAATGGCCGATGCCGGAATGATGTTGGTGTCAACAATACCCGCGCCGGCCTGACCGAGCGGGTTGATGGGCATGCGCCGTCCGTTCATCAGGACGAGCGTACGAGGAGAACCCAGACCACGAAGGTTCACACTGCCGGAGCCTTCGGAGCCTTGGGCTCGGGCGTCGAACTGGTTGGTTTCACCCAGCACACCGTTACTGACGGGCAAAGCCTTCATCAGTTCGAGGACGGTGGGCGAGCCTTCACGCTTGAGTTGCTCGGCACTGAGCACGGCCACGGGCAAAGCCGCGTCAGTTGGAGTGCCTTTAATGAAAGACCCAGTGACGACGATCTCTTCGATCTTGTCTGCGGCGGGGTTGGGGGCGTCGGCTGCCATGGCGGTCGTCGCCGTCGCAGCAATTGAAAGGGCAGTGCCGAGCATAGCTCCACTGCACATAAGTATGCGCTTGTTCATCATTTCCCTCCTGGTGCGGCCCTCGATTTCTGAGTGCTCGAAAATCCGCTATTTTGAGTGTCGATC
>CALFYB010000470.1 GCA_937952995.1 uncultured Caulobacteraceae bacterium | reverse complement strand
GTGGCGGTGACTGGGTTCAGCCTCTTGTACGCAACTCTGAGCAAGAAGCTGACTATATCTCCATGGCCGCCGGTCAGAAGACCGATGCCAAGATGTACGCAGATGATCGCGTCGTCTTCATCGTCCAAGACGGTCAGTTGCGGGTCAGCATCGATGGAGCCGAGCCCTTTGTCGCCACCAAGGGGTTCATGGTCACCGTCCCGTTCCGCCATCCCTACACGCTGGAGGCCTTGGGCGATAAGCCCGCCTTGCGGTTTGAGGTGCGACACGCCGGAGCCGTTCCGCTCTATCCCTTAACCAGCAAACCCAAGGCCTTGCCGGGTTACACCTACACCCGTGTTACCGGCACGCCGGGACCGAGCAAGATCAATAGCCTGAATAACAACCCCATCTATGTCGACTTCTTCAAGGATGTCGCTGTGGGGGATCGCACCAACAGCGCCAAGTTTGTCTGGGACGATAATTTCACCAGCAACATCCTGCGCGGTAAGGCCGCTCCCGTTCCGCCTGCGATCAACAAGGGTCACTTCCATGCCGACTGGACCGAGTTTTGGTTCATTATGGAAGGCAAGATTGGCTATCAAATCGAAGGCTTCCCCTATTTCGAAGCCGATCAGGGCGATATTGTCATCGCCGATACAGGCCGCTGGCACCGCGCGGGCAACAGCCCGAACGCACCGATGTCGACCCGCATTCCTTTCAATCCTCGGCCTGTGATCCTGCACAATTTCGAGCCGGTTGAACCACCGCATTAGATCGGGGCGACGGCGGGAGGCTTGGCCCGCCTGACCGGGCGGTTCGAAGGGGCGGGCTCTCATATGATGAGCGATGTTTTGGTGCTCAGGGTCGTTTAGGCCCTAGCGCTTTTGACAAGGGCTGGGGCACCCCCGATCATTCTGGCGGCGTTGCTTCGGCGGCAACAAACAGTCTCGCAGCCTGGATGGTCCATGGCGGCTTTGGTCTAGGTCACAATGAGGTCGGACATGTCACTTATTTCTAAGAAAGCGCTTTGTGCGGCGGTCGCCTTGACCACGGCGGCATGGTTCGCCACCTCTGCGCTGGCCCAAACCGCGCCTGCCCAAGCTGCCCCTGCCCAAACTGCCCCTGCTAGGGCGCCGTCTCAGCAGTTCTGGCTCGAAAAGACCAAGGGCGGCGTCTACAAGGCTCCCATGCGGCCCGTCTGGCACTTGGCCGACCTCAAAAAGATGCATGCGGGCCAAGACAGCTGGCAAGAGCAGATCATCAAGGACCCCGAGCAGGACGCGACCTACAATTCCGGGGCTCCGGGCAGCAAATATGATCCGCGCATCCATCCCGACACACCGACCGTGTTTGTGGTGATCTCCGGCGAGGTGAAGTTCACGGTCGAGGGGCAGGCCCCGGTCGTTGCCAAGCGCGGCTCCATCGTCAACATCATGAAGACGACGATGTTCTCTTATGAGGTGACCAGCGCCCAGAACGCCCTGTGGGTCGAGGTCAATCCGACCAACTACAAGACCCTGTTCCCGGTCAGCACGCCTCAGCCCAAGGCCGTCAATGGCGGCGAAGTGATCAAGGTCGCGTTCCCGCCCAAGCCGGGTGCTTATGTCGCGCCGAACCAGCTGCACTGGAACCTGTTTGACGCCATCGACCGCTGTGAGCCGATGAGTGCCAAGGTGCTGGATGATCACCTGTTCGCCAGCCCGCTGCTTGGCTACGTCAATCCAGCCGATAATAAGTGCAATACGGGCCGGGGCAATGTCGGCGGAACTCCGCTTCCCGGAACGCCTGTGACCGGTCCGGCCTTCAATCCCCGTTCGACCTTTGGCCACCTCCATGCCGGTCCAGCCGAATGGTGGATCGTTCAGGTCGGCAAGATCAGTGGCAAGTTCGAGAACCAGGGTCAGTTCTTCGCTGACGAAGGCGATGTGCTCTATGCCGCGCCGATGATGTGGCACCAGATGGGCGCAGAGGCCCAGTCCGGTCCATCGGTCCGCTTGGCCATGGGCGGCTATGAGTTGATCAATATGAACAATACGGCGGCGAGTAAGTAGTCTCGCCCAGCAGCCTGAGATTTCCGAACGGGGATTTCAGGCTGTGAGCTGGGCGGTTTTGACGGCGCGCGGGATCAATAGTGCGGCGACAGCGGCCCCGAGCGCGGTCATGCCTGCGAGCAAAAAGGCCTCCAGATAGCGCCCTTGAGACGCCCTTAACAGACCGGCCCCGATCGCGGCGGTGGCCGCACCGGCTTGGTGGCCAACCGCGATCCAGCCAAAAACGATGGGGCCATCACGCTCGCCAAAGATGTCAGTGGCCAGCCGTACGGTTGGCGGCACTGTGGCAACCCAATCCAACCCATAGAAGACGGCAAAGATGGCTAAGGAGGTCAGCGAAAAATCGGTAAAGGGCAGCACCATCAAGGACAGCCCGCGCAAGAGATAATAGACGAACAGCAGCTTGCGTGGGTCATAGCGGTCCGTCAGCCAGCCCGACGCCATGGTCCCGACCAGATCGAACAGGCCCATCATGGCCAGGAGGCTTGCGGCTCTGGTTTCAGGCAGGCCCTGATCACCGCACATGGCGATCATGTGAACGCCAATCAGCCCGTTGGTGGTCAGACCGCAAACAAAGAAGCTACCGAACAGAAGCCAGAAGGGCCGGGTCTTTGCCGCTTGGCCCAGGGTCACGAAGGCCAGCTTGAGCGCGCCGCCCGCAGGCGCAGGGGCGACCGGCTGATAGTCATCATCGGCCCCATAGGGCTTTTGCCCGATAGAGGCGGGGGTTTCAGGCACTAGAAGCCAGACGATCACGGCGAGGACCGCCATGATACCGGCAATGGCTAGGACCACCGGACGCCACCCGCCGCGCTCGGCAATCGCGGCCATGCCGGGCAAGAAGATCAAGGACCCTGTCGCGGTCGAGGCCATCAGCAGGCCCATCATCAGGCCGCGCTGGGTGACAAACCAGCGATTGACCACCGTCGCGCCGAGCACCATAGCCACGGCCCCCGTACCCAGCCCGCTCATCACGCCCCAAGTGGCCAGATATTGCCATGGCTGGGTCATCAGGCTCGACAGACCCGCTGAAACGGCCAGCAGGCTGAGGGCGAGGCTTGCGGTCCGGCGCACCCCAAAGGATTGCATCAATGCTGCGGCAAACGGCCCGGTCAGCCCATAGAGAAAGATCCCAAGCCCCGCTGCGGCCGACAACAGCCCCCGGTTCCAGCCAAAGGCCTTTTCCAACGGCAACATCAAAACGCCCGGAGCCGCCCGCAGTCCAGCGGCCCCCATCAGGGCCAGAAAGATCGCTCCGACAACGATGAAGGCGTAGTGGCGACCGAAGGGGCGGGACGTCGTCTGGATCAAGAAAGCCGATCCCTAAAGTCGGTATAGTCGAACTGGCGCACCATCCGCAGGGCGTCGGTTTCGCTGTTCCATAGGGCAATGGAGGGCAGGGGAACGCCGTTGAAGGTGTTGGTCTTGACCATGGAATAGTGGGCTTGGTCGAGGAAGGCGATGCGGGTGCCAGCGGGCGGCGGGGCAGCGAAGCGATAGTCACCGATAATGTCGCCGGCCAGACAAGAGGGCCCGCCGAGCCTGACGCTCACACCCTCATCGGGCTCGTTCAGCATGGCGGGGCGATAGGGGGCCTCAATGACGTCGGGCATGTGGCAGGTGGCGGAAATGTCGGTGATCCCGACCGCGACGCCATTGGTGAACCCGTCAAGGATCTCACCCACCAGAATGCCGGTATCCAAAGCGATGGCCTCGCCCGGTTCGAGATAGACCTCAATATCGTGTGCTTCGGTGATCTGGCGCAGGAAGGCGACCAGATCTTCGCGCTGATAGTCGGCGCGCGTGATGTGGTGGCCACCGCCCAGATTGACCCACTTAATCTTGGGCCACAGCCCCTCGAGCCTTGGCGCGATGGCGTCCCAGATACGGCGCAGGGGCACGAAATCCTGTTCGCACAGGGCATGAAGATGAAGGCCGTCTACGCCTTCGAGATGTTCGGCCCGAAGCTGCGAGATGGGAAAGCCGAGGCGCGAGCCGATCTGGCAGGGGTCATATTTGGCCACCGACCCTTCGCTATGTTCCGGATTGATCCGAAGGCCGATCTCGAAGCGCTCACCCTTGGCGCGGGCGGTGGTGATCTCGTCCTGAAACCGGGCAAGCTGGTCGGGGGAATTGAAGATCACCGTGTCGGACAGGTGCAGGATCTCGGCCATGTCCTGGCGACGATAGGCGGGTGAATAGGTGGTCAGCTCGCCGTGATAGTGCTCACGCGCCAGCCGCGCTTCCCAAAGGCCAGAGGCGCAGACCCCGGCCATATAGTCCCCGACCAGATCGGCCAGCGCCCACATGGAAAAGGCCTTGAGCGCCAACAGGACCTTGGCATTGCCCCGGTCGCCAACATCCTTCAGCACCGCCAGATTACGCCGCACCGCTGCCTCGTCGACGACGAAGCAGGGCGAGGGCACGCGGTTCAGATCAAATTCGGCAAAGGCCCCGGTGCGGGACCCACCGGCGACCGGATCCCCAATGGCCCAGTCCGTAACGCCTTCACCCAGGGCGACAATATCTCCCGCCAGCTCCATGCCGGGGGTGAAGGGGACCTTGGGCTTGTGCTGGTGCTCGCCTCGCGTCTGCATGAGGTCGGGAAAGTTCACCGCCCCGGCCCGGACCTTGATCAGAACCTCACCGGGTCCAGGCTGAGGCATGGGAAGGTCCAGAACGCGACACCCGGCATAGTCTTGGGCAAGTTCTTCAACGACCAGGGCACGCATCAGACGACTCCAGCTTTGAGGACATCCCGCGCCAGGGCCGCAATCTCGCGACAGGCCCGGTCCGCTGCCGGTATGGCCCCGGTAAAGGCGGTAAATCCGTGGGTCAGGCTGTCATAACAGCGATAGGTCACAGGCACACCCGCCTGGCGCAGTCGCCCGGCATAGGCCAGACCTTGATCCACCAGGGGATCGAAGCCCGCCGTCACGACAATGGCTGGTGCGAGGCCTTCCAGGGACTCCATTCCCAGGGGCGTCAGCCGCCTTTGGGTCGGATCATCCGTCGGGGTCATGTAAAGGCTCATGAACCAGTCCATGATTGGCTGGCTCAGGGGGAAAGAGTCCCCATAGGTGGTCATGGACGGGGTTTCACTGGCCACGTCCACGCAGGGATAGACCAGGAGCTGAAGGGCCGGCTGGGGTTCGCCAGCAAGCTTGAGATCCTGGGCGATAATGGCGGCGAAATGTCCACCCATGGAATCCCCGCCGATGGCGGCCTGACCCACCGGCGCGCCGAAATCTGCGGCATGGTCCCGGGCCCATCTGAAGGCGGCCAGCATGTCATCCAGACCAGCCGGGAACCGGTGCTCGG
>CALFYB010000469.1 GCA_937952995.1 uncultured Caulobacteraceae bacterium | reverse complement strand
CCCTCACCCAACCCTCTCCCCCAAGGGGGCGAGGGCTAGAACCGATAAGCCCTCTGCCTGTGAGAGAGGGCCTAAGTGAGGGCCATACCTATTTCCTACCCCCTAAATCCCCGCCGCCACCTTAGCCTTTTCGTAGTTCTCCGCCGCTTCCATCCAGCGGGCCTCTGCCACGTCGAGCTGTTCTTGCGCCTTGATGCGCTGGCGGGTCAGGTCGGCATGTTTGGCGGCAAAGCTGGGGTCGCACAGTTGGCTATCAAGCGTCTCCAGAGATTTGGTGCAGCGGGCCAGCGTCGCCTCGGCCGATTCCATCTTGCGCTTTAGCGGCGCGACCAGGCCTTGAGCGTCCCGATTGGCAGGGGGTGCGGCAGGGGCTGTCGGTGCCGCAGACTTGGTCTTGACGGGTTCATCCCGGACCTGCGTCGGCGCTCTGGCGGCCACACGGGCGCGGTCGAGCACGAACTTGGCATAGTCGTCCATGTCGCCGTCAAAGGGCTTCACAGAGCCGTCAGCGGCCAGCCAGAGCCTATCGGCGACCATCTCCATCAAGGAGCGGTCGTGGGTGATCAGGATCACGGCCCCTTCATAGTCATTGAGCGCATCAAGCAGGGCGCGGCGGCTGTCAATGTCCAGGTGGTTGGTCGGTTCGTCGAGGATCAGCATGTGCGGGGCCTTCATGGCCACCATGTTGAGCAACAGCCGTGCCCGTTCGCCGCCCGACAGGTTGGCGACCGTGGTTTCCGACTTGTCATAGCCCAGCCCAAACTGGGCCAGCTTGGAGCGGCGGGCCGCTTCGCTGGAGTCCGGCATGGCGCGGCGCATGATTTCCAGCGGCGTGTCGTCGGGGTCCATGGCCTCGATCTGATGCTGGTGGAACCAGCCGACCTGCATGCGCTTGTCGCGGTGGATATGGCCTTGCTGGATCTCTAGCGCCCCTGCGATCAGCTTGGCAAAGGTCGACTTACCCGCGCCGTTGACGCCGAGCAGACCGATCCGGTCGTCAATATCCATGCGCAGGTTGAGGTTGCGCAAGATCGCCTTACCGTCATAGCCGACATAGGCATTGTCCAAACGCACCAGAGGCGGTGCTAGAGGCCGGGGCGGTGAGGGCAGGGTGAAGGGCGCGACTCGCTCTTCGATGGTCGCGCCGATGGGCTGCAGCTTGGCCAGACGCTTCATGCGCGACTGGGCCTGCGCGGCCTTGGAGGCCTTGGCGCGGAAGCGGTCGACGAAGGCCTGAAGGTGAGCCCGTTCGGCCTCCTGCTTGACGCGGTTAGCCGACAGCAGCCGCAGCTTCTCAGCCCGCATCCGTTCGAAATCATCATAGCCGCCGGTATAGATCTCCAGCTTGCGGTCGGTCAGGTGCAGGATGTGATCGACCGAATTGTTCAGCAGTTCGCGGTCGTGGCTGATGATTAGGGCCGTGTGGGGATATTTCTTCAGCCGCGCTTCGAGCCAGAGGGCCCCTTCAAGGTCGAGATAGTTGGTGGGCTCATCGAGCAGCAACAGGTCGGGTTCGGCGAACAGGGCCGCTGCCAGCGCCACGCGCATGCGCCAGCCGCCGGAAAACTCGGCCATGGTGCGGGTCAGGTCTGCGGTCGAGAAGCCAAGGCCTGAGAGAATTTCTGCGGCGCGAGAGGGGGCGCGATCGGCGTCGATCTCGATCAGACGGCCATAGATTTCGCCCAGACGCTCAGGCGGCGCGGTTTCCAACTCTTGCAAGAGGCTATGGCGATCGACATCGGCTTCGAGGATCGTGTCGATCAGGGTGACCGGCGTGGCGGGGTGCTCTTGGCTGACCGATCCGACGCGGGCATTGCGCGGCATGGTGATGCCGCTGCCGCCGCCATTTTCCAATTCATCTAGGATCAGCTTGAACAGGGTGGACTTGCCGACCCCGTTGCGACCGACCAGGCCGACCTTGGATCCGGTGGGCAGGCTGACGGTGGCGTCATCGAAAAAGCGACGGCCCCAGGCCGTGTAGTTGAGGTCTTTAATCTGAAGCATGGGGGCGTCGGGTCTTTATGGTTCGGTTTTGGGCGCGGACGCTGCAATCAATCAAAGAGATTGATTTCCAAAGGTTGGCGGATCTGTTGCGCAGGGCTATAAGCCCGCCACCTTCCCAAAGCCAACGTTTCAGTGAGCAGACGCGAAATCATGACCGAACATACCTTTTCCATCCTCAAGCCTGACGCGACCCGCCGCAACCTGACCGGCGCTGTCAACGCCGTGATCGAGGCCGCTGGCCTGCGAATCGTCGCCCAAAAGCGCATCCACATGACCACGGCTCAAGCCGGTAAGTTCTACGAAGTCCATTCCGAGCGTCCGTTCTTCGGCGAACTGGTGGAATTCATGACCTCGGGTCCTGTGGTCGTTCAGGTGCTAGAAGGCGAAAACGCCGTCGCGCGCTACCGCGAAGTGATGGGCGCTACCAACCCTGCCAATGCTGATGAAGGCACCATCCGCAAGCTGTTCGCAGAATCAGTCGGTGAAAACACCGTCCACGGCTCCGACAGCCAAGAAAACGCCGCCCTCGAGATCGCTCAGTTCTTCAGCGGTCTGGAAATTGTTGGCTAAACGGATAGGGGGTGGATGCACCCCTCGCCCAGGCCCTCTCCCCCACGGGGGCGAGGGCTTTTTTTCGTTACCCCATGTCCGTGTTCCCCGCGCAGGCGGGGATCCAGACCCTTTCACTGGGGCCTGTGGAATACTCCCCCCACTCCCAACCCTCTCCCCCTCAAGGGGGGAAAGGGCTATGTTTTCCCGCGTCATTGCGAGCGTAGCGAAGCAACCCAGGGGGCTGATACGGACCTTGGTTGATGTTTCATTGGGTTGCTTCGCCGCGCTGTGCCTCGCAATGACGCAGGAAAGAACGGCTTGAAGCCCACTCCACATCCGTGTTCCCCGCGCAGGCGGGGACCCAGAACCTTGCGCACAGGTCGGAATTCATCATCTAGATCCCCGCCTT
>CALFYB010000468.1 GCA_937952995.1 uncultured Caulobacteraceae bacterium | reverse complement strand
GACAGGGCGTCGAGCAGCCCCATCATGCCGGCCTGGATCAGGTCATCGAAGACCGGCAGGAACAGAACCGTGAGGAGGATGACCCCATCCGCGCGCGGCACATGCGGGAGGTGGCGCAGGCCGCGGGTGTGAGCCCGATCACCGTGTCGCGGGCCTTGCGCGGTGAAAGAGCGGTCGATCCGGCGCTGGTTGCGCGCGTTCTGGCAGCTTCCGACAAGCTCGGTTATGTGCCCGACCCGGCTGCCCGCGCCCTGGCCTCGCAGCGCAGCAACCATGTGGCCATCCTGATTCCCAAGCTGTCCAACGCCTTGTTTGTGGACCTGCTCGACGCGGCCCAGAAAACCCTGCGTGCCGGTGGCTACCAGACCCTGATGGGCGTGACCCACTACGACGCGAGCGAAGAAGAACAACTGCTGCGCGAGCAACTGCTGCACCGCCCGGCAGGCCTGTTGGTGACGGGGCTGGACCACAACCCGGCCACCCGCAAACTCATGGACAGCAGCCAGGTGCCCTGCGTGCACCTGATGGATTTGCCTGCTACAGACCGCGATGACGCCCCGTATTGCGTGGGCTTTCGTCAGACCGATGCAGGCGCCGCCATGACGCGGCATTTGTTGCAGACGGGCCGCAAGCGCATCGCTTTTGCCGCTGCGCAGCTCGACCCGCGTGTGATGCAGCGCCTGTACGGCTGGCGCAGCGCCTTGCAAGAGGCGGGGGTGTACGAGCCCACGCTGGAGTTCCTCAATCCCGCGCCTTCATCGCTGGCCTTGGGGGGCATCCTGTTCGAGCAAATCATGCAGCAGCGCCCGGCGGTGGACGCCATCTTTTTTTGCAACGACGACTTGGCCCAAGGTGCCCTCATGGCCGCATTGCGTCTGGGTATTGCTGTGCCATCGCAAGTGGCGATTGCAGGCTTCAACGACCTGACCGGCAGCGACCAGATGCTGCCCGCCCTGACCACCGTGCGCACCCCCCGTGCCCAGATCGGTGAGGCGGCGGCGCAGATGTTGCTCACCTTGATGCGCGGCGAATCGCCCGCTGCGCCGCAGCTGGACTTGGGTTTTGAGATCGTGCAGCGGCAAAGCAGCTGAGTCTGGTGCCCCTGACACTGGATCGCCACGCTTCGCTCGCGATGACCGGAAAAGAGCGAAACGATGATTTTCAGCGTCGCGGTTCGAAAGTGGGCTCACTGGGCCTGCAAGCGGCGGTATTTGGCCCAGAGGGATTCTGAGGTCTCCACGTGCTGGGGGTTCACCGGAATGCAGGCCACGGGGCAGACCTGCACACACTGGGGCTCGTCAAAATGCCCGACGCATTCAGTGCATTTGTGAGGATCGATCTCGTAAATCTCCAGGCCCATGTAAATCGCCTGGTTAGGGCATTCGGGCTCGCAGACGTCGCAATTGATGCACTCGTCCGTGATCATCAGGGCCATGGGCAGGTCACTCGGTGGGGGGCTGGTGGGCCACGCGCTCTTTCAGCCGGGCCAGCACCGAGGGTGCTACGAACTTGGAAACATCACCGCCGAGGGTGGCAATCTCGCGCACGAAGGTGCTGCTGACGAACTGGTACTGGTCGGAGGGCGTGAGGAACAGCGTTTCCACGTCCGGCATCAGTTGCCGGTTCATGCCGGCCATCTGGAACTCGTAGTCGAAATCGCTGACCGCGCGCAAGCCGCGCACCACCACGTTGCCATTGTTGGCGACGACAAAGTCGCGCAGCACCCAGGAGGCCACGTCACCCGTCGCGCGCTCCTCCTTTTCCATCACGCCGCCGTCCGCCGCAGCGCTCGCGGCGTCGGCGGCAGGCTTTGGCGCCGTCGCAAGCCCCGCGTCGGCGGGACGCGGCGCCGACGCCGCTGCCGCGAAGGCGCAGACGGCCACCCAGAACCGGCGTCTGAGGCTCATAGCGGCCTTCGATCAGGGGGGCGGCAAAGGGAATGGCGTGGTTGTTGTCGGTGCTGCGCAGGCCCTGAACGCTCAGGGTCGACAGGGCCAAATAGCTGTGGTCGGTCTGTCGCGTGGTAAAGAGCTGGCTGAGCAGGCGGCGGCTGTCGGTGTTAAACAGGCCGCGATTGTCCTGATAGACCCGGCCGATATTGTACTTGTCGAACAGCAGCGGGTCCGAGGTCCGTTCAAGTCCGAACCCCCAGTCCCACTTGTCATTGATCGTGAACTTCCCCTTGGCCAAGATGTAGCTGCGCGAGGTGTCGTCCCCGACCTTGCGAAGATCGCCATTGATGGTTTCAAGATCGCGTTCGTGCGTGTAGCCCGCTCTCGCCTCGATCTCGCCGGAATAGAACCGCTTGCGCCATTCCAGGTTCACAAAAGGGTTCACGAGCGTGTTGATCTGCGGGCTAATGACCAGGTCTTGCGACGGGGAAATGACCACCAGATAGGGCTGTTCGTAGCTAAAGCCTCGGCGCTTGGACTGCTGAATGCGCGGCGGCAGCATCCCTGAACTGCGCACGGCCTGCGGATCTGGGTGCCAAAAGATCGGAGCGTAAAAGACTGGAACGCCTAGAACCTTAACCACGGCCTGTCGGTAATAGACCAACTGGCGACTGCGATCCTGAACGATGCGCGCCGCGCTGATCGACCAACTCGGAGCCTTGGGGTCCCCGTTTTTGGCGCAGATGTCACAGGGCGTATAGATGGCCCGGTTTAGTTCGTTGACCGCCTCAGAGCGTCGGATGGCTGAGGAGGCAGCGAACTTGATGTTGGGTTCCAAGATCGTGGAGAAGCCATAGGCGACACCGGCCCGCAGCTTGTCGTCCAGCGTGATCTCTTCGGCCGATTGGACGCCCGCATCGGCGCTGATGACCTGAGCCTTGCCCTTGGCCGTGATGATCCCGGTCTTGGTGTCATAGACCAGTTGCTGAGCGCGGATGGTGCGGCCCTGATAGCGCGCCTCGACGTCGCCTTGGGCGGCAATGGTCTTGTTGGCATCGTCACGAATGACGACGTCGGCTTCGAGATAGAAACCATCATCGCCAAGACCATCATCCACGACCGAAGGCTTGCCCGTCGTCGAGGCGGGCGCGGGAGCAGCGGCGAAGACGGGCGTACCCAACAGGGCGCAGAGAAGCGCGCTGCCGCTAAGCAGTGCTGTTCGCCGTGCGCCGAGGAGCGATCGCCGCTCTGTCATTCGTCCCATTCCTCTATCCATCGCCCATACCAGAGGCGACGACTCAATGATCTTGGTTCAACCGTCTTCGGTATAACAAAGCAAGGTGAACCCTGACAGAATTGCCAAGATTGGTGGTGCCCAAGCAGCCGCGAAGGGGGCGATCACATCTGCCTTACCCAAAGCGCCGCAAAAGCTGTTGAAGAAGAAAAACACAAAACCAAGCGCCGTGCCCGAGCCCGCCAACGCGGTCAGGCCGCCAAGCCGCATCAGGCGCAGGGAGAAGGCGGCGGCGAGGACGGACATGGCCGCAAACAGGATCGGGGTGGCGAGGAGCTGTTGGAACCGCAAACGATAGGCCGTGGCGGAAAAGCCCGCCTGTTCGGTTTGCGCGATCATTCGGGGCAAACTCCAAAACGGGATAGCTGTTGGGGAAGCGAACTTCTCGAGCGCCGCCCGTGCATCGAGGGTCGAGGGGATGACCAGGCTGTCATATTTGACTGAACTGGCACCGGGGGACGCCTCGCGGGCTCCCGTCAGCTTCCAATTGCCATTCACCAGCCGGGCTTCGTCCGCCTCAATCCGACGGGAAAATTCGAGATCCCCCTTGGGGCCGACAGTGGAAACGAACAGCGAAACGCCCGAGAGACGAACCGCGCCATTGATGGACTCCCGACCTTTGGCGCGGATCACCATCTGGGTACGCTTGTCGCCCTGACGCAGCCAAATATCGGTTGGGGCCACGACCAGATAGTTGCTCATCATGGCGTCGCGATTGCGCTCGAACTGGGCGTTGAGGCTTGAGGCCAGCGGATTGAGCGCGATGACCGTCAAGGTGCCGATGACAAAGGCCGCGCCCGCCGCTGGAAATATAAACCGCCAGGCTGAGACCCCAGCGGCCCGCATGGCGATCAGCTCGCTGCGGCGATTGAGGTTTACAAAGGCCGCTAGTGTTCCAAACAGGAACGCAAAGGGTAAGAGCAGCAGAATGACCGAAGGCGATTTCAGAACCGTAAGGCCCAAGATCTGCGCGGCCCCAACATCGGCGCGGACGCCTACGGAACGGGACAGCTCAACAAAATCAACCAGCACGATGATCGAGCTGATGATGGTCAAGGCTCCCAGCACGGCCAGCATGGTGTGGCTGAGCACATAGGTCTCAAGACGGGTTAAGCGGGTGCGCATCAGGTGATCCACTCCACGTCCGGCTTACGCGCTCCTAGAAGCCTCAGGCCGCCAGAGCGTGAGGACTTCTGCCGAAACAGCTGCGCCAAGGCCCACCAGGTGGCGATCAGGGGCACGGCATATTGCAGGACGTTTAAGGATGCGGTGTCGTCACAGGCCGCTTGAACCGCATAGCCAAGGATTCGAACAAAGGCGGCGACCCCGGCGATCATGGCGATGCGGCGGCCATAACCAAGGCGGCTGAAAGCACCGCCGATCACGGCATTGAGGGCCATAGCCATGAAGGCGAGGTTGTAGAGGGGCGATGACAGGCGCGAATGGAATTCGGCGATCATCTTGACCCGATTGCGCTGTTCCCACTCCTGCTGAAGGTCCGGGAACATCAGCTCGTGCATATAACGGTCTGAAATCTTGTAGTGGACCAGCTCGTAGGTGTTCATGAACGGGGCGAGGTTGAAGATGTACTCGTCAAACTTCAGAAAGTTCAGAACCCCTTCGCGCGATAGTTCCTGATTGGAACCCTGCCGCATGATCAAGATCGGCTCGCCATTGCGTTTGGCGATCTTGCCTTGCCGCGCAAAGAAGGTGGTTGAGCCGCCCTCGGCCTTTTCCTGATTGAGGAACATGTTCCGCATGATGCCCTGCTGATCAATGCTCTGGGCATAGACGGTCAGGTCTGACGAGGGCTGTGAGAATTCTCCGGCCCGCACGAGGCTGGCCGCTAAATCGGTGCGCACGGCGAACAGTTCGTCGCGCATGGTGCGGTAACAGTAGGGCTGGACCCACAGATTGACCACCAAGGTCACCAGCATGGCCAACGAGGCGAGCTTGATCGCCGGGGCAATCACCCGCCAGCGGCTCATACCGCCGGCAAAACAGACGACGATCTCTTGCTCTGTATGCAGCCGATTCAGCGCCACGAGCGAGGCGACAAAAATGGCTATTGGCAGGATCATGTTCAAATGCTGAGGCAAGGCCAAGAACGTGATCTTGGCGAAGACCATCGCGCTTTGGCGTTGCTCGACCATGATATCTAGCGTGCCAAGGCTCTGGCTCAGCAGGGCGACCGCCACAAGCGCTATCGTTGCCAGAAGGGTCGGGCCGAGCAGTTGCTTGAAGAGATATCGCTCGATCAGACTCATGGGCTGGGAACGGTCCTCAAACAGCCAGAAGGATTGACGATACCACAGCCATTGCAGCGGCGAACCGTGTCGCTATGTTCTACACGTCCCAAGGGGCTGGTGCCAACCGCTGAGCGCGCCTAAGTCCTATCTTGACGGGAAATTGGATAATGTCGTCCACTGATGTGGACGCAGGAGCACAGAATGCAAATCGAGTTTGTCACCCCAAACACCGCCCTTTCGCCCCGTTCGGCCGTCGCCGCCTTGGTTTTTGAGGGCGGGACCCTTGGATCAGCGGCCCAGCAGCTCGATGGGGCCACCAGCGGCGCGATTGGCCGGGCCATTGCGGCCAGCCGGTTTACCGGTGCAAAGGGCCAGACCCTCGATCTTATCGCGCCCTCGGGCACTGAGGCCGCGCGGGTGATTCTCGTCGGGGCAGGGCCCGCCGCCAGCTTTACAGCCAAGATCGCCGAGTCCGTTGCCGCCAGCGCCTATCAAGCGGTCAAGCTTTCGGGCGTTGAAACCCTAACCCTGTTGTTGGCCGATCAGACCGACGCCATCGCGGCTCAAGCAGCGTTCGGTGTGCGCCTCGCAGCCTATCGCTTTGATCGCTATCGGACGACGGAGAAGGCTGACAAGAAGCCGTCAGTGACCAAGGTTCAGGTCGTCGTCGCCAATCCCGATCAGACCACCGATGCCTTCGACCCCCTGTCGACCTTGGCCGAAGCTGTCTATTTCTCGCGCGACCTGATCTCCGAACCCGCCAACATTCTCTATCCCGAAGAGTTCGCGCGCCGGGTCAAGCGCCTGGAGGCCTTGGGCCTAGAGGTCGAGATCCTCGGCGAAAAGGAAATGACCGCTCTGGGCATGGGTTCCTTGCTCGGCGTGGGGCAGGGCAGTCGCCGCGAAAGCCAGATGGCTGTGATCCAATGGAAGGGTGCGCCAGAGTCCAAGGACAAGCCTTTGGCCTTTGTCGGCAAGGGCGTCTGTTTCGACACCGGCGGCATCTCGATCAAGCCTGCTGACGGCATGGAAGATATGAAGTGGGACATGGGCGGTGCCGCAGCCGTCGCAGGCCTGATGCACGCGCTGGCCGGTCGCAAGGCCAAGGTCAATGTGGTCGGCATCTTGGGTCTGGTCGAGAATATGCCAGACGGTAATGCTCAGCGTCCGGGCGATGTCGTGACCTCTATGTCGGGCCAGACCATTGAGGTGATCAACACCGACGCCGAAGGTCGTTTGGTATTGGCTGATGCGCTCTGGTACTGCCAAAAGCGCTTTGAGCCGAAGTTCATGGTCGATCTGGCCACCTTGACCGGCGCGATCATCATTTCGCTCGGCCATGACTATGCGGGCCTGTTCTCCAACAATGACGCGCTGTCGGACAATCTGCTCTCAGCCTCCAAGGCCTCGGGTGAGAACCTCTGGCGTCTGCCACTGCCGGCCTCTTACGAGAAGCAGATCGACAGTATGATTGCGGATGTGAAGAACACCGGCGGACGGCCTGCGGGCTCGATCACGGCGGCTCTGTTCCTGCAACGGTTCGTCAATGGTCTGCCTTGGGCGCATCTGGATATTGCGGCCACGGCATGGAAGAAGCCCTCTGCTGATCCGACCATCCCGGACGGTGCGACCGGCTTTGGCGTGCAACTGCTCGACCGCTTCGTCGCTGATCACTACGAGGCTTGAGTATGAGCGCCGCCTGCGAGGTCTGGTTCTATCATCTAGAGCGCACGTCGCTGGACCATGCCTTGCCCGAACTGCTGGAAAAGACCTTGAAAAAGGGCTGGAAGGCGCGGGTGCGGGCGGCGTCTCAAGACTGTGTCGACTTCTTCGATGATTGGCTTTGGCGCTACCGCAACGAGGCTTTCTTGCCGCACGCCAAGGACGGCGAGCCCTTTCCTGAGCGCCAACCGGTGCTGCTCGGGACCGACGAGAGCAATCTCAACGGGGCCGAGGCCCTGTTCCTGATTGATGGGGCTGAGCCCGGCGACGCGAGCGGCTATCAGCGCTGCATCGTGTTGTTCGACGGACAAGATCAGGCCGCTGTGGCTCAGGCCCGGTCCCATTGGTCTAAGTTTAAGGCCCAAGGCCTTGGCGTGTCCTACTGGCAGCAGGGGGCGGAGCGGGGATGGGAAAAGAAGGCATGAGACGCCTCGTCTCAAGGATAGCCCTGGTGCTGGCCTTGACCAGTCTTGCGGCCTGCGCCCAAAGGCCGCCGCAGTGGGCCGCGCCCGCGCCGACGATCGAACCTGTGCCCCTGGCCAAGGTCGCGCCGGAACCGGGCAAACCTGATCTTTGCAATGCGAAAAGCCTGTCCTACCTGATCGGGCGGCCGCGTACGGACATCCCCATTCCCGTCGATCCCTCGACGCGGCAGGTGGTCTGCACGACCTGCATCGCGCCAGACGACCATTCGGACACGCGTCAGCGCATCCTGTTTGACGCTGAAACCAGCCTCATTACCGCTGTCGGCTGCGGCTAGGCCTTACCAAGCATAGTTGAAGCTGATGCTGATCCGGTCGGTCTTGGCCGCGTTGGGCAGGACCTCGTGCCTGAGCCAGCTTTCCCACATCAAGATCGTACCGGCCTCGGGTGCCAGGGCGATGAAGGTCTGCAACTCGCGCGGGGCGTCGTCCAGACGGGTCGGGGCCGCCATCATGCGCGACAGCCGCGGGTCTTCCAGTCTCAAGGCCCCAGCCCCGTCAGGGACCGACACATAGACCGTGCCGCTGATCACGCTGTGTGGGTGGATATGGCCCGAATGCATCCCGCCGGGTTTAAGGATGTTGATCCAAAGACTGTCCAGCTTCAGACGCCGCCCGCCGAGGTCCAGATGCAGGTCCTTGGCAAAGGCCGCCGCATGTTTGTCGAGCTTGCGCTTGAGGTCATCGAACAGACTATCCCGGCGCGGCAGGTCGTCGAGTGAGGCATAGGAGGTGTAGCCCCTATAGCCCTTTTCGCGGCTCCAGGCCTGACCGGCCCGGTCCTGCTGAGCGATTTGACGGCAGGCTTCCTCCAGATCGGCGATGAAGGCTTCTCCCGCCGCAAGATCAGAGCGGTAGGTCTTGGTGACAAAAAGGGTTTCGAGCGTTCGGGTCATCTTCCGCCACTAAGCCGCGGGCGTGGTCCTGTCCAGTCTGTTGGAAGCAGTCCAAGTGAATATCAATTCAGGTTCGCGCTAATCTACTGGGTTGCTTCGCTGTGCGCGCAATGACGCGGGAGGGAAACAAGGCCCCCTTCGGCGCTGCGCGCCACTTCCCCCAAAGGGGGAAGATTTACCGTTCTTAGATCTTCCCCCTTTGGGGGAAGTACCGGCGCAGCCGGGGTAGGGGGCTCTAGGGCCTGCCAAACCCGCCGCCGCCCGGGGTTTGGATCTCGATCATGTCGCCGGGTGCGACGGTGACGGAGAAACAGCCGAGCAGGTCCTCGGCGCTGCCATCGGCACGGATCAGGCGCTGACGGCCGGGCAGGGCGGGGCCGCCGCCGTGGAGGCCTTGGGGGGCATTGATCCGGCGGCTGGATAGAAGGGCCGCCTCCATGGGCGCGAGGAAGCGGATGCGGCGCACGGCCCCGTCGCCGCCCTTGAAACGGCCTGCCCCGCCAGAGCCCTTGCGTACCGCGAAGGCTTCGACCCGCACGGGAAAGCGGCGTTCCAAAATCTCAGGATCGGTCAGGCGCGAGTTGGTCATGTGGCTGTGGACGGCATTGGCCCCGTCCGCCCGGTGGCTGGCCCCAGCACCGCCGCAGAGGGTCTCGTAATATTGCCGCGTCTCATCCCCGAAGGTGAAATTATTCATCGAGCCTTGGCTGTTGGCCAAGACCCCTAAGGCCGCATAGAGCGCATCGACCACGTGCTGGCTGGTCTCGACATTCCCGGCCACGACGGCGGCGGGAAAAGCGGGGGCCAGCAGGGTCCCGTCGGGCACCCTGATCTCTAAGGGCTTCAGGCACCCGGCATTGAGCGGGATCTGGTCATCGACGAGAGTGCGGAACACATAGAGCGCGGCGGCATGGACGATGGCGGTCGGAGCGTTGAAGTTCGAGCCAAGCACAGCGCTGGTTCCGGTAAAGTCCAGAACCGCGCGGCCAGCAGCGGCATCGACCGTGCTGGTCACGACGATCTCAGCCCCGCCGTCCATGGGCACGCGGGCCTGGCCGTTCGAAAGCTTGCCGATGGCCTTGCGCACGCAGTCGGCGGCATTGTCCTGCACAAAGCCCATATAGCGGGCGACCTTGGCCCCGCCATGGGCCTCGATCATGGCGCGAACGGCGCTGGCTCCGGCAAGGCAGGCGGCGATCTGGGCCTTGAGGTCGGCAATGTTGCGGTCGGGCGCGCGGGCAGGCCACCGTCCTGCGCCGAGGGCCGTGCGGGTGTCGGCTTCTAGGAACTGTCCGGCTCGCATGATCGGCAGGGCGTCGAGCATCACGCCTTCTTCGTCGATGGTCTTGGAAAAGGGCGGCATGGAGCCGGGCTGGATGCCGCCGACATCGGCATGGTGCCCCCGCGCCGCGACATAGAAGGTCGCCTTCTGGTCCTGCGGGTTCAGGAACACCGGCATGACCACGGTAATGTCTGGCAGGTGCGTGCCCCCGGCATAGGGATTGTTCAGGGCAAAGGCATCGCCGGGCGCAAGCACCGGATGACGATCCCTCACGGCCCTAACGCTAGCCCCCATCGAGCCCAGATGGACCGGCATGTGCGGCGCATTGGCCACTAAGCCGCCGTCGGCATCGAACAGGGCGCAGGAGAAATCGAGGCGCTCCTTGATATTGACCGAATGGGCTGTGCGCTCCAGCGCCGCGCCCATGGCCTCGGCCACGCCCATGAAGCGGCGGTTGAACAGTTCGAGGGTCACCGGATTGGGCAGGGTTTCGAGCGTCTGATCGGTCTGGGACTGCTGACCAAGATGGACAAGGCGGATCAGGCCATCGGTCTCCGCGCGGGCCTGCCATCCCTTCGCCACCGCAATCTGCGTGTCGCCGCGAATGATCAGGGCCGGGCCAGTCACGGGACCGCTGAGCTGTTCGGCCTGATGAATGCCGCCGGTTAGGGCGGGCGAGGGTGCAGTTCCCACCGAGCCGCTGTCGGCCTTGGGCGAGCGATCTGCCTGTTGCAGGGCCTCGACCTCGACGCTGGCGATCAGGATCGGGCGGTTGGGTTCAATGAAGCCGAATAGCCGCTGATGGGCGTCCTCAAAGGTGGCTCGAATGGATGCAAGATCACCTAGGGGCGCAGGCAAGACCGCATCGGCCCCGTCATAGCGCAGTCGAAGTCGCAGCACCGTCTGGCCCAGAACGCCGCCTTGGGCGCTCAAGGCGCGGGCGGCATCAGATTGCAGGAGGTCAAGGCGCGCCTTGGCAAGGCTTAGGCCCTCGTCGGACAGCGGCGCGTCGAGGCCCTGTTCCTTCAGGCTGCTCAACTGGGCCTGACCGATGCCCCAGGCGGACAGGAGGCTGGCATGGCGCGGGCTGAGGACCTCTGTGATCTCGAGGGATTCAGCGACCCAGCAGGCGATCTGGCCTGCCGCGCCGCCAAAGGCCACGAGGCTGTGGTCGCGCGGATCAAAGCCGCGTTCGGTCGAGATGCGGCGCACGGCCTGCGCGGTCTGCTCGACACAGACGGCGATGAAGCCCTCGGCAGCGGCTTCCACCGATGGGGCCTGCATCTCGTCGGCCAAGGCCTGCAGGCGGGCGCGGGCGGCGGCGGCGTCTAGCGGCTGGTTCTGGTCTGGGCCAAAGACGGCGGGAAAGTGGGCTGGATCGAGCCGGCCCAGCACGATCTGGGCGTCGGTCACGGTCGCAGGGCCGCCGCGTCCATAGGCTGCGGGGCCCGGCATGGCCCCTGCGCTGCCCGGTCCGACCCGCACGCGCGCGCCGTCAAAGGTCAGGATTGAGCCGCCGCCCGCTGCCACCGTCTCGACATCGAGCATGGGCGCGCGCAGGCGCACCCCTGCGACCTCGGCCCGGTCGCGCCGTTCTAAAACCCCGTCAAAGCGGCAGACATCGGTCGAGGTGCCGCCCATATCAAAGCCCAGCGCCGCCTTGCCGCCGCTCGACTGAAGTGCCGTTTGCGCCACGCCAACGACCCCGCCTGCGGGACCAGAGACGACGGCATCCTTGCCGCGAAAGGCTTGGGCCCTGACCAGTCCGCCCGCCGAGGTCATGAAATAGAGGTCGGCCCCGTTCACCGCGCCCGCGACCTGGTCGACATAGGCGCGAAGGGCGGGGGTCAGATAGGCGTCGGCGACGGTGGTCTCGGCCCGGGGCAGATAGCGCGGCAGGGGCGAGACCTCGTGGCTCATGACCACATGGGCAAAGCCCGCGGCCTTGGCGATCTCGGCGGCGGCTAGCTCGTGAACCGGATTGAGGTCGGCGTGCAGGAAGGCAATCGCGGCCGAGGTTAGTCCTACGGCGACGGCTTCGCGGCACTGTAGCGCCAAGAGGTCCCGGTCTAGCGCGGTTAGCACCTCGCCCGTCGCAGTCAGCCGCTCAACAGCCTCGATGGTCCGTTCAGCCAGAGGCTCTGGCCGGACGATGTCGAGCGCGAACAGGTCCGGGCGGGTCTGGTCGCCGATGATCAAGGCATCGGCAAAGCCTTGGGTGGCGATCAAGAGCGTGCGCGCGCCCTTGCGTTCCAACAGGGCATTGGTCGCCACCGTCGTGCCCATCTTGATGGCCTCGACCCGGTCGGCGGGGAAAATGTCATGGGCCTTTAGATCAAGGATGCGCCTCATGGCCTCAACGGCGGCATCAGGATAGGCATCACTGACCGATAGGAGCTTGAGCGATCTCTCGACAATCCCGCCCCGCGCGCCGATCACATCGGTAAAGGTGCCGCCGCGATCGATCCAGAAGGTCCAGCGCGAAGGGGGCTCAGAGGTTGTCATAATGTCGCCATGTCACTAAGGTGATCCTCATCTCATGAGCTTCTGGCACAACATCGTCAAACTTGCAGCCGGGCGCGTCAACGTCGCGGACTGTGATGATTGTCCGCAAGACCGGCCCGGACAGGACCCTGCCTTTTCGACAGCGGTCATAGCGCTCGGTGCGAAATTGGCCAAGGCCGATGGCCGGGCTGATCTGATGGAATTTGCAGCTTTTTCGGAGGTTTTTCAGCCCACCTCAGAAAATGTCCGCGATATTCAGCGGCTCTATGACCTCGCCCGGCAAACGACCCTAGGCTTTGAGGGCTATGCCAAGCGACTGGCCAAGCGATATCGAGCCTGTCCACAACTGCTTGAGGACGTGCTGGACGGTCTGTTTCATATTGCCAAGTCTGATGGCGTGGTCACCCGCCACGAGATTGACTATCTGGAAGAGGTGGCGCGGCTCTTTGGCTTGTCTGCCCTGACCTTCCGACGGATCCGGGCCACCCATCTGGGGGTGGGGCCACAGGATCCCTATGTGATCTTGGCGGTGGAAGCCGACGCCCCTGATGAGACCGTCCGGTCAGCTTGGCGCAGGGCGCTTTCGGACGCCCATCCTGACCGCGCCCAATCCCGTGGCCTGCCGCCGGAATTTGTCGAGTTGGCGCACCTGAAATCCGCCGCAATTAACGAAGCCTATGACACGGTGATGCGCGAACGTCGGGCAATGGTCGAGGCCTAGGCCGTCAGGGATAAAACCCTTCCTGTCTAAAACTTCTCCCCTGTCCAAAACTTAACTGGCCGATGCCATTGACGAGGCGCAAGGTAGGCCCGACATAAGGGTGCAACGATCGATCCCTTTGCGGGACATAGGACAGGGTCATGACAGGGCAGGAAAGCCTTCGTTTCAACAGCGCCGGTCATTCGGTTTGGAAGAGCCTCGCATGGCTTGGTAGCGCCATTGCCACGACCATCGCCGCCGGCCTCGCGGCCCTGTTGGCGCTGGTCTTTGCCGCGACCGTGTTGATCATCGCCCTGATCACCAGCGTTCTGGTCGCCGTCGCAGGTTTGGCCCTGCGCGCCCGTCGCAGCGCTAAGCCGGACGTGGCCGATGATGGCGTCATCGAAGCGCAAAAGGTCGGCGGCCATTCGTGGGTCGCCTATGGCTGGGACGAGCGTAAGCCCTGACCTCACCGCTTTTAAAAGCGTTTTCTGGCCACATCTTTTTCTAGTGAGCCTGCTTGTGAGTTCGGCCTACCCCCGATAGGTCTATCCGAACCATAGATCTTTCGGAAAGACCGCCATGTTTAGCCGCAGAACCCTTCTAACCGGTGCTGGTGCCGTCGCTGTCACGGCGGCCCTCCCGCAGCTAGCCTTCGCGGCCGGTGGCAAGGGCGCTGAACTCAACACCCTCTTTGACGGTTTCGTTCAGGACTATATGCGTCGGTCGCCCGAGATGCTGACCGGCCTTGGCATGGATAAGGGCGACAAGGCCCCATCCAAGGGCAAGCTCGCGGATCGTTCGCTCGCCGCAAGGGCGCAGGACCGGAGCGATAACGGCGTGCGTCTGGCCAAGATGCGGGCCTTTGATCGCAAGGCCCTGAGCGGCATGGACGCCGTCAACTATGACACGGTGATCTTCGAGATGGAGGTGGCCGATGAGGCTAACCGTCTGAAAACTTTTAGCGGCTCTGGAACCGGCGAGCCCTATGTGGTCAGCCAATTGACGGGCTCCTACCAGTCCGTACCGGACTTCCTCGACAGCCAGCATTCCATTGAGACGGCCGCCGATGCCGACGCCTATCTGTCACGCCTAGAGGCTTTTGCCGCGGTGCTGGATCAGGAAAGCGAAGTGGTGCGCCGGGATGTTGGCGCTGGCCTTACGCCGCCAGATTTCGTGCTGGAGCGGACCTTGGTCCAGATGAACAGCCTGCGTTCGGCCAAGGCCGAGACGTCGGTTCTGGTTCAATCGCTGGTGCGTCGCGCTAAGGCTAAGGGCCTGTCTGGTGACTATGCGGCAGCGGCCAGCAAGATCTATCAGGGCAAGGTTCAGCCGGCGCTTAACCGCCAAGCCGACCTGATCGCCAGCCTCCAGCCCAAGGCCGTCCATGATGCGGGCATTTGGCGTTTGCCCGACGGCGAGGCCTATTATGCTGCGTCTTTGAAGGCCTCGACCACAACGACCTTATCCCCCGATGAAATCCATCAGATGGGTCTGGATCAGGCTGCGGATCTGACCGCCCGGATCGATATCATCCTTAAGGCTCAGGGCATGAGCAAGGGGACGGTCGGTGAGCGTATCCACGGTCTCTATACCGATCCTCGCTTCCTCTATCCCAACACCGACAAGGACAAGGAACGGCTGCTGACCGATCTGAACAAGCAGGTCGAGGCGGTTCAGGCCCTTTTGCCACAATATTTCGGCATCCTACCTAAGGCCAAGGTCGAGATCAGGCGCGTGCCGAGCTATATCGAGGCCGGAGCGCCGGGGGGCTATTACAATGCCCCGTCGATGGATGGCACCCGCCCCGGAGCCTATTATATCAATCTGCGCGACACGGCAGAGAACCCGACTTGGACGCTGCCGACCCTGACCCACCATGAGGCCATTCCGGGCCATCATCTGCAGATTTCACTGCAGCAGGAAGCGCCCTTGCCGCTGATCCGGCAATTGAGTGGGTTTTCGGCCTATGTGGAGGGCTGGGCCCTCTATGCAGAGCAATTGTCCGACGAGATGGGGCTCTATGCCAACGACCCGTTTGGCAAGATTGGTTATCTGCAATCGGCCCTGTTCCGCGCCTGCCGCCTGGTGGTCGACACGGGCATGCACCACAAGCGTTGGAGCCGCGAAAAGGCCATCGACTGGATGGCGAGCACCGACGGTGACGTCGTGTCTGGCGTGACCACTGAGATCGAGCGCTATTGTGTTTGGCCAGGTCAGGCCTGTAGCTACAAGGTCGGTCATACGGTGTGGGCCAAGCTACGGTCCGAGGCGAAGGCCGCGCTCGGCGACCGCTTCGATATCCGCCAGTTCCACGATGCGGGCCTACAGGCCGGAGCCATGCCCCTGACCGTTCTGGAGCGGGTCATTAAGGACTATGTGGCGGGCAAGATGGGCGACGCTCATCACCATTAGAACTTCGGTCTATTTAAATTAAAATGTTATTATATAGTATCTACACTGCGAATGGACGCGTGGTCCTCTCGTGAGAGGCATGGGCGTTTGCTTGCTTGTCGGTTTTAAGGATACCGTAGTTTGGCGGCTTCGATTTTAAACGATCAGGACCTGCGTGCGGTTCTCAACGGCATGCCCGACGGCCTGGTCGTTTATGATCGCGACGGCAAGGTGGTCATGTGGAATCCTGCGGCCGAAGCGATCCTGCAGATTACAGGTGAGCAGTTTAAACTCGGTGATGCGTCTCGTTTGAATCTGAATGTCATCGACGAAGAAGACAAATCTCTATCAACGGACGATCTACCGGCGCGGGTCTGTTTACGGACTGGCGTCCCTCAGGTCGGCGTCATTATTGGTACTCGGATGTCGAGTACAGACGTGCGTTGGGTCAAGGTCAACGTTAAGCCTATTTTTGTTGAAGGGTCTGATCTCCCCGATAAGGTTGTCAGTACATTTCTGGATGTAACAGTCGAGGTAAATGGTCGACGCCAGCTCGAAATTACCCGTAAAAATCTTGAGATCGCTGCTGAATTGGGCGGCCTATATTCTTGGCACCTAGACTACAACACCCAATCTTTCTGGACTAACGCCGAAGCCCGACAGATGTTGGGAAATCCGACGGACTATCAGATGGTGGTCTCTCGCTTCTGGCAGATGATCCACCCCGATGATCTGAGCACCATGCGCGGCGCTGTGTCCGACCATGGGAATAGTTCTGAGCCATTGCGAGCAGAGCACCGGATGATCCGCAATGACGGTGTCACGGTGTGGGTTCGAACGGTCTTGATCTTCCAACGTAACGAGACTGGTAAAATCATTTCCGCTTTTGGTGTCGTGCAAGATATTTCCGATCTTAAGGAAAACGAAGCTCGGCTGGTTGCGGCCAAGGAGGCTGCGGACGCTGCCAATCGGGCCAAGTCTGAATTTATCGCCAATATCAGTCATGAGATACGCACGCCCATGAACGGCGTCATTGGTGTGGCCGGTGCCTTGGCGAAGACAGAGATGTCGCCCAAGCAGAACGAGATGGTCCAACTGATCGTTGGTTCAGCCGCCAGCCTGCAGCGGCTACTCTCCGACATTCTCGACCTGTCAAAGATCGAGGCTGGTCACCTAGACATCCAAGGCACGCGGTTTGATTTCCAAGCCGAACTGATCGATGCGGCGCGGCTTTCCCAAGCGGCGGCGCATGAGAAGGGCTTGAATTTCGAAATTCAGCTCAAGTCTGACACTTTGGGCCTGTTTGAAGGGGACCCTGGGCGTATCAATCAGGTGGTTCGAAACCTGTTGTCAAACGCGGTCAAATTTACCGCGACGGGCAAGGTCTCGTTGCGCGCGGCTATCGAGCAGGTGGCTACCGCTGATGATCGCGTTTGGGTGCGGATCGATGTTGAAGATTCAGGCATGGGGTTTGGACCTGAAAATGCGACGCACCTGTTCAAGCGCTTCTCTCAGGCTGACAATTCTATAACCAGACGGTTTGGCGGAAGTGGGCTGGGTCTCTATCTCAGCCGACAGATTGTTGAGGCCATGGGCGGTACGATTGGTGCCCGCTCTACCCCACGCCTAGGCAGTATCTTCTCTGTCCGCATTCCACTGCGCAAACTGCCTGATCGCTCGGAGTTGGACCTCCTAGGGCCTGAGCCGTCGCTCAAGGTCATGGAGAGTGTCGCAGACAATCCCGAGGCGCGGCGTATCCGCATCCTTTTGGCTGAGGACCATCCGGTCAACCGCAAGGTCGTGCAGTTAATCCTCGCGCCATTTCCCGTCGATCTCACCATAGCGCTTGATGGCCAAGAGGCTGTCAGGGCGTATATGGCGCGAGACTTCGATCTGGTTCTGATGGATGTGCAGATGCCGGTTCTCGATGGATTAACCGCTATCAGGCAGATTCGAGCCTTTGAGGCCGAACAGGGTCGTGCCCCAACACCCATTGCCGTCCTCAGTGCCAATGCAATGGAGCAGCACCGGGATGAGGCTGTAGAGGCCGGTGCAGACGCCCATATCGCCAAGCCTGTGACCCCCGATAGGCTCTTGGCAGCCATTGACGGACTTCTGAACTAGTCATCCGCAGGCCGGGCCATCCTAGTCTATGCAATCTTATCCGCGCCCGTAAAAGAACATATTGCGAACATGGAACAAACCATGTACGAAACGATTAGCCATCCATTGCGCCAGCGGGGCACGAGGGGAAGGCGAGAATCGTGGGATAAGGATCGCATCAATGAACCAGGCGGCTTTGAAACTCGTGGCAAAACCAGACTCAGATAAGCAACGCGCGCTCGAAGCGGCGTTGGCACAAATCGACCGGGCCTTCGGTAAGGGCTCTGTGATGAAGCTTGGGGACAAGGGTAAGGTCGTTGAGATCGAGTCCGTTCCTACCGGCTCTTTGGGTCTCGATCTGGCCCTTGGCATTGGCGGTTTGCCGCGTGGCCGGGTGGTCGAAATCTTCGGTCCGGAAAGCTCCGGTAAGACGACCCTCGCCCTGCATGTGGTCGCAGAAGTTCAAAAGATGGGTGGCACCGCCGCCTTTGTGGATGCCGAGCACGCGCTCGACCCCAGCTATGCCCATAAGCTTGGCGTCAATCTCGATGACCTTCTGGTCTCGCAGCCCGATACGGGCGAGCAGGCTTTGGAAATCACCGACACCTTGGTGCGCTCCGGCGCGGTGGACGTCATCGTCATCGACTCCGTCGCGGCCTTGACCCCCCGGGCCGAAATTGAAGGCGAGATGGGCGATAGCCTGCCAGGCCTGCAAGCGCGTCTGATGAGCCAAGCCCTGCGCAAGCTGACGGCCTCGATCTCTAAGGCCAAGACCTTGGTGATCTTCATCAACCAGATCCGCATGAAGATCGGCGTCATGTATGGCAGCCCCGAAACGACAACGGGCGGCAATGCGCTGAAGTTCTACGCCTCTGTGCGTCTGGATATCCGCCGCACCGGTTCGATCAAGGTGCGTGACGAGATCATTGGTAACAATGTCCGCGTCAAGGTCGTCAAGAATAAGGTGGCACCGCCGTTCCGTGAGGTCGAGTTCGACATCATGTATGGACAGGGCATCTCCAAGCTTGGCGAGATCATCGACCTCGGCGTTAAGGCCGGGGTGGTTGAAAAGTCGGGCTCTTGGTTCTCTTACAACAGCACCCGCATTGGTCAGGGCCGCGAAAATGCTCGCGAGTTCCTGAAAGCGAATGTCGAGATGGCTAACGAGATCGAAGCGGCGGTTCGCAAGAACTCCGTCAAGATCGTCGAGGAGCTGCTGGTCGGACCTTCAGCGGAAGACGACGACGCCTAAAATTTAGGGCGTCTGACCCCTTCTTTTGGGTCAAGGACGATGGTCGATCGCACAGGGCGCTTGCCGCCTGGCGCGGCCTGTGCGGCCCCGCACGACCGTCATCTGCGGAAAGGGCGTCTAATCCTTCGGGGTTGGGCGCCCTTTTTGCCATCTTTCGTCACTGTTTCGAGGTTCTGGCCGCTTCCGTCGCAATCACTGCTTGGCGAGGGGAGGGGGGACTTTCTATATGGTGTGCAACGGCCATGGTGTATGGCCTTGTGAGTCAGTCCTTGCCCTTTGGCGTTTTCGTCAATGTGCCCCCAAGACCGTCGGAGCGACGATGCCGAGCCTGAACGAGATCCGCAGCACCTTTCTGGACTATTTCGCAAAGGCTGATCACCGTGTGATGCCGTCTGCCCCGTTGGTGCCGCAGAGCGATCCCACCTTGCTGTTCGTCAATGCTGGCATGGTTCCCTTCAAGAACATGTTCACCGGTGTTGAGACGCCGCCCTATCCGCGCGCGACCTCCTCGCAAAAGTGCGTGCGGGCCGGTGGTAAGCACAATGACCTCGACAATGTCGGCTATACGGCGCGCCACCACACCTTCTTCGAAATGCTCGGCAACTTCTCGTTCGGGGACTATTTCAAAGAAGACGCGATCGAGCTGGCTTGGAACCTGATCACCAAGGAATATGGCCTCAACAAAGAGCGCCTGTCGGTCACGGTCTATCATACGGACGATGAGGCGGCGGACCTTTGGAAGAAGATCGCAGGTCTGTCGGACAGCAAGATCATTCGCATCCCGACCTCGGATAATTTCTGGTCGATGGGCGATACGGGTCCCTGCGGTCCCTGCTCGGAAATCTTCTTTGACCATGGCGACAAGATCGCCGGTGGCCCTCCCGGCTCGCCCGAGCAGGATGGGGACCGGTTCATCGAGATCTGGAACCTGGTCTTTATGCAGTTCGATCAGGCCGCTGATGGTTCGCGCACACCCCTGCCCAAGCCCTCCATCGATACGGGTATGGGACTAGAGCGCCTGACCGCTGTCTTGCAAGGCGTGCACGACAATTACGACACCGACCTGTTCAAGACCCTGATCAGCGCCAGCGAGGCCGCGACCGGCGTCAAGGCCATCGGGGATCGCCAGCCTTCGCACCGGGTCATTGCCGACCATCTGCGGTCGAGCTGCTTCCTGATCGCCGATGGTGTCACCCCGTCCAATGAGGGCCGCGGCTACGTCCTGCGCCGGTTGCTGCGTCGCATCGTGCGTTCGGCCAAACTGCTCGGCAGCGAGCAGCCCACCATGCGCGAGTTCATGGTCGTCGTCCGCGACACGATGGCGCCGTCGTACCCGGTTTTGGAAACCGACTTCACGCGCATCGAGAACGTCGCCGTCGGCGAGGAGACCGCGTTCCTCAAGTGGATCGAGGAGATGGAGGCCGACGAGGCGCTCTATAAGCTCGACGGTGAGCTCCTCGACCTCGAGCCACCCTTCCTTGACGCAGTCGTCTTAGCGCTGCCGTTTGCCCCGCTCTGCGATCCGCTCTGTCCCGGCCTCTGCGTGGAGTGCGGCCTTCCTTGGCGGGATTTGCCGGCAGATCACGCTCACGAGGTGATCGATCCCCGTTGGGCTGACCTGAAGAACCGCCTCGATTCCGACCGCCGCTGCTACGCCTTCTTCCATCCGCGCATGCCCGACGAACCGCTGATCTTCGTCGAAGTGGCGCTGACCGGCGGGCTGCCCAGCGCCATCGGCCAGATCCTCTCCGAAAAGCGCCACGTGGTCGATCCCAGGCTGGCAAGCTCGGCGATCTTCTATTCGATCTCGAACTGCCAGCAGGGCCTGCGCGGTGTGCCTTTCGGCAATTACCTGATCAAGCAAGTCGCCGGAGTGTTGCAAAGCGAGCTGCCGCAGTTGAGCAATTTTGCTACGCTCTCGCCTGTC
>CALFYB010000467.1 GCA_937952995.1 uncultured Caulobacteraceae bacterium | reverse complement strand
GCCTGCTCGACGGGGCGGGGCTGGCTGGGGTGCGGCTGGCGGTGGTGACGGGGCCGAACATGGCCGGTAAGTCGACCTTCCTGCGCCAGAACGCGCTTTTGGCGGTGCTGGCTCAGGCCGGAGCCTATGTGCCGGCCTCGCGCCTGCGCATCGGGGTTGTGGACCGGCTCTTTAGCCGCGTCGGGGCCGGGGATGATCTAGCCCGGGGCCGCTCGACCTTCATGACAGAGATGGTCGAAACCGCCGCCATCCTGACACAGGCCACAGCTCGTTCGCTGGTCATTCTGGACGAGATTGGCCGTGGCACCGCGACCTATGACGGTCTGGCCATCGCCTGGGCCTGCGCCGAGGCCTTGCATGATGTGAACCGCTGCCGCGCCCTGTTCGCCACCCACTATCATGAGCTGGCCAAGCTCGAGACTCGGCTGGCCAGCGTCGGAAACCTGTCGCTTCGTGCCAAGGAATGGAACGGCGATCTGGTCTTCCTGCACGAGGCCAAGCCCGGACCTGCGGATCGTTCCTATGGTGTGCAGGTGGCCAAGCTGGCCGGTGTGCCAATGGCCGTCGTGGCAAGGGCCCGCGAAGTCCTGCAGCGGTTGGAGAGCGAAACCGCGTCTCCCGTAAGGCTGGATGACCTGCCGTTATTTTCGGCGGTCGCCGCTCCCGTCACCGCGCCGAATGCACCGTCAAAGGTCGAAGCGGACCTTCGTGCGTTGGACCTCGATGGCATGTCTCCACGCGAAGCGATGGATGTCCTGTACCGCTTAAGGGGTCTGATAGGTTAGATAATTATAAGTATTTAATTCCGAATTTATAATAGTAATGATCAATACTTAAAATATATTTAGGTATTTACGCTTTGTTTACGGTCGACCTGTAGAACGGTCGGTGCGGCAAAATGCTGCTCAATTTCTAAAATGGAAATTGAATACTCGTGAACAAGGGTTAACGCTATGGAAAATAGCATCAACACCAATGTGGGTGCGTATCTCGCCCTGCAAAACCTCACTGCCACCTCGATGGAGTTGAGGGCTACTCAAGGCCGTATCAGTACAGGACGGAAGGTCGACACAGCGGTCGACAATGGATCGACCTGGGCGATTGCGCAGAACCTGCGCGGCCAGTCGTCATCATTGAACGCCGTTAAAAACTCTCTCGATCGGGCTCAGTCGACGGTGGACGTCGCCCTGTCTGCGGGCGGTAACGTCTCTGATCTCTTGCTTCAGATGAAGGAAAAGGTGCTCGCTGCCTCGGACGCCGCGCTTGATTCCTCCAGCCGGTCGGCTCTTGCAGAAGACTTCAAGGTCATTCGCGAATCGATCAAGAAGACGGTCGCGAATGCAGAATTCGTCGGTACAAATATGCTCAAGACCGGGGGCATCAATGTAAGCGCCCTGGCGAATGTCAATGGTTTGTCAGTCATTACCGTTCTAGCTCAAAGCATGGCAATGGGCGGTCTGAACATTACGTTCTCTACTGGGTCAACTATCGCTCAAGCTTCACTTGCCTCTCGAGTACTTACGAAATTGAATGAATCCATTGTTAACGTCAATACGAAGCTCGGAATTATGGGCGCGCAGTCTAAAGCCATCGGTCTTCACCTGACCTTTGTCCGCAAGCTGCAGGACAGCCTTGACGGCGGTGTCGGCAACTTGGTCGATGCGGATATGGCCAAGGAAAGCGCCAAGCTGCAGTCCCTCCAGACCAAGCAGCAGTTGGGCATCCAGGCGGTTTCCATTGCCAACCAATCGACCTCATCGATCCTGTCACTGTTCCGCTAGCACGCCACAGATTTTAAATACTGCCCACCAAAAGGTGAGAGCATTCGTGCTCTCGCCTTTTTTATTACAATAAAAATGGTTAATTTTAAGGTCAATAAATTAACTATAAAGTAATAATCTTAAGTATTGTTTAATATATTAAAGTATTTTTAGGCTTTTAATGCCAACCTTGGGGTGCGGTATAGCGCCGTCAGTGCCTAAAATAGGTACCAACAACTCTCAAATGGAGCGCCTAAATGGCTATTAATAGTATTAATACGAACGATGGCTCGTTCGTTGCATTGCAAAATCTTGCGGCAACCAATTCATCTTTGCGTGACACGCAAGATCGGATCAGCACCGGCAAGAAGATTTCTTCGGCCAAGGACAATGGCGCAATCTGGGCCATTGCTCAGAATCTGCGCGGGGCGTCTCAGTCGATCAATGCGGTCAAGAACTCGCTCGATCGGGCACAGTCGTCGGTCGATGTCGCACTGACGGCGGGGACCAACGTGGCAGATCTTCTGCTGCAGATGAAGGAGAAGGCACTCGCGGCGTCGGACGTGGCTTTAGACACAGGCTCGCGTCGGGCCTTGAATGAGGATTTCAAGGTTCTGAGAGACACGGTCCGAAAAACGATCGTTAATGCGGACTTTAACGGGACCAATATGATCAGGACGGCGGGCACCACCATTCGGGGCCTCGCTAACGTCTCGGGTACCGACTCTATTACGGTCGCAGCTCAAAATCTGTCATTTTATGCGACGGGCGTCGCGCCGCCCGCCACTGCGATCAATACCATGACCATCGGTATTAATATTGGTACTCATAACGCTACAGCTGCCTCGAATACGTTGTCTTCGGTCAATAACACAATACTCAACGTCAATAGGGCGCTGGCCGTTATGGGTGCGCAGTACAAGGCCCTCGCCCTACACAATACATTTATGTCCAAGCTGCAGGACAATCTCGATTCGGGTGTCGGTAACCTGGTCGATGCCGATCTGGGCCGAGAAAGTGCGCGGCTCCAGTCTCTACAGAGCAGGCAACAGTTGGGTGTGCAGGCGACATCCATCGCCAATCAGTCGACGTCGGCCCTGTTGGGTCTCTTCAGATAAAGCCTTCTGGGGGAGGTGGCATCGCTGCCTCCCCTATTCTTTATATTTATAAAACACAGTAATAATAAATATTCTTTGAAACATTTAGATTCATGACTCGGAAAATAATGACCTAATCGGTATGCGTATTTAAATATAATAAAATACACCAGCCGAATTAGATATTCATCACTCTCTAACGGAGTGTTTCCATGTCCTTGAACAGCATCAATACGAACTATGGTTCGTTTGTCGCGCTGCAAAATCTGACCGAGACAACCAAGGCCTTGCGTCAGACCCAAGATCGGATCAGCACGGGCCGCACAATCAATTCGAGCCGCGACAATGGCGCGATCTGGGCCATAGCCCAAAACCTGCGGGCCGGGTCCCTGTCGATCAATGCCGTTAGAGGATCGCTTGACCGCGCTCAGTCGGCGACCGATGTCGCGCTCAATGCGGGCTCAGCCGTTTCGGACCTCCTTTTGCAGATGAAGGAGGCCGCACTCGAGGCCTCGGACACCAGCCTCGATACGGTCTCACGCGGCGCCCTAAACGAACAGTTTAAGGTCCTGCGCGATACGCTCAAACGCACCGTCGAAAATGCGGACTATAATGGCGTCAACATGATCAAGGCGAACGGCACCACCGTCTCGGCTTTGGCCAGTGCCGTAGGCGGTAGTTACATAACGGTTTCTCCCCAAAACCTCTCCCTGGGCAGCGCCAATGTGACGGTCAGTGTGGGGGCCAGCTTTTCAAATGCCGCCGAGGCCAGCACCTATCTGTCCCGCGTCACCACCTCGATCGATAGTGTGAACCAGCGCCTCGGGACGCTGGGCGCGCAATCTAAGGCCTTGGAACTGCACAATGGGTTCATGTCCAAGCTGCAGGACACGTTGGATATGGGGGTATCCAGTCTGGTCGATGCCAATCTGGGCCGCGAAAGCGCCCTTTTGCAGTCGCTGCAGGCCCGCCAGCAGCTAGGCGTCCAGGCCTTCTCGATTGCCAACCAGTCGAGCACCTTGCTGCTCGGCCTGTTCAAGTCACCCACCTCTTAGGCCGTAAACGGGCATTCTTTTTCATAAGGCTGTGGGCAATAGGCCGTCGTGGGCTTAAGTTACGACAGGCCAACTTGGCTTGAATTTGAGTGCCCCCATGCCCCCACGGCTTCGTCCGACCCGTCTGGAATATGTCGTCGATGGCTTGCGTCTGCGCGCCCAGCTATCTGCGGCAGCCTTGGATGCGATTGGCAATGAGGCCGAACAGCGTCGCCGGGCCATCGAGATCCTCAAATCGGCCCTGTTTCGCGGACGGATGATCGCCAAGGAACGGTTGGAAAGCGGTGCGGGCGGCATTGAGACCGCGCGCCTCTTGTCGGGTGTCACTGACGAGGTGGTCGGGGCCCTGTTTGACTTCACGACCGTCCATGTCTTTCGTGCCCGCAATCCAACCGAGGGCGAGCGTCTGGCCCTCCTAGCCGTCGGCGGCTATGGACGGGGGGCGCTGGCTCCCTTTTCCGACCTCGATCTGTTGTTCTTGCGGCCCTACAAGCAGACCGCCTATGCCGAGAGCGTCATCGAATTCATGCTCTATGCCCTGTGGGATCTGGGCTTCAAGGTCGGACACGCCTCCCGCACTGTCGACGAATGTATCAAGCTTTCGCGCGAAGATTTTACCATCCGCACCTCGCTGCTCGAAGGTCGGCGGCTGACCGGGGATGAGCGGCTGGTCGAGGACCTCCGCAGCCGGTTTCGCAATGAGGTGGTCAAGGGCACGGGTTCGGAATTCGTCGCCGCCAAGCTCAAGGAGCGCGACGAGCGCCATATTCGCGCTGGCGCGTCGCGCTATCTCGTCGAGCCCAATGTCAAGGAAGGCAAGGGCGCGCTGCGCGACCTGCACACCCTGTTTTGGATCGCGCAATATCTGCATCCGGCCGAGAGTGTGGACGGTGTGGTCAAGCTCGATTTCTTCGAAAAACGCGAAGTCCGGGCCTTTATCCGCGCCTTTGATTTCCTGTGGGCGGTTCGGGCCCATCTGCATTTCGCCACGGGCCGGGCCGAAGAGCGCCTGACCTTTGACCTGCAGCCCGAGATCGCGCGGCGCATGGGCTATGGCGACCGAGGCGATGCCCCCGCTGTTGAGCGGTTCATGCGCCGCTATTTCCTGATCGCCAAAGAAGTCGGGGCCCTGACCCGCACCTTCTGCGCCCAGCTTGAGGCCGAAGAGGCCAAGCGCCGTCCGCAGGGCCTGTCGCGGTTCTTGGGCGCGCCGCGTAAAACGACCCGCAAGGCCTTGGAGGTCGAGGGCTTCCACGAGGATGGCGGACGTCTCAGCGTCGACGGCATCTCAACCTTTGAAACCGACCCGATCAACATGCTGCGGCTGTTTGAGCTGGCCGATCAACGCAATCTCGACCTGCACCCAGATGCCTTTACCGCAGTGACCCGGGCCCTGCACCTGATCACGTCCAAGATGAGGCGCGACCCTATCGCGGCCAAGGTGTTCCTCAATATCTTGGCGCGCAGCAAGCGGACCTACCGCACCTTGACCCTGATGAATGAGGCCGGGGTCTTGGGCCGCTATATTCCTGAATTTGGCCGCGTCGTCGCCCAGATGCAGTTCAACATGTATCATTCCTATACGGTCGATGAGCACACCCTGCGGGCCGTGGGGGTGATTGCTGACATTGCCACGGGCAAGATGGGCGAGGATCACCCCCTGGCCACCAGCATCTGGCCTCTGATTGAAGACCGCGAAGTTCTGTTCCTCGCCATGCTGCTGCATGACACGGGCAAGGGCGGCGAGGGCGGGCAGGAAAAGGCCGGGGCTCGGGCGGCGCGTTCTGCCTGCGAGCGACTAGGGCTTGAGCGCGACCGGATCGAACTGATCGCTTGGCTCGTCGAGCACCATCTGGTCATGAGCGACTATGCCCAAAAGCGTGACGTAGCGGACCCGCGCACCGTCACCGCCTTTGCACGGATCATGGAAAATCCTGAGCGGATGCGTCTGTTGCTGGTCCTGACCGTGGCCGATATCCGTGCCGTCGGGCCTGGGGTCTGGAACGGCTGGAAGGGCCAGTTGATGCGCGAGCTGTTCAGCGCCACCGAGGCCGTCTTCCGGGGTGGGCGCGGATCTGATCCGACCGCAACGGTCTTGCGACAACAGCATGCTGCGGCAGGCGCGATCCGCGATCAGTTGATCGAGATTGATCCGACCATCGCCCCTTGGGTGTCGATGATGGAAGACGCCTATTTCATGGGCTTCTCGCTCGACGAACACGCCAACCATGCGCGGCTAGGCCTCAGGGCCGCTGAAATGGGCGGCGCGGCGGCCAGCGCGCGGATTGCCCTTGATCGTAACGCCGCCGAGATCACGGTTGCAGCCAGTGACCGCCGGGGTCTATTCGCAGACCTTGCTCAGGTCATGTCGGCCATGGGGGCCAATGTGGTTGGCGCGCGGGTCTATACCTCTCGCGCCGGTCAGGCCTTGGATGTGTTCTTTGTGCAGGATGTCAGCGGCGCGCCCTATGGCGGCGACAATCCAAGGGCTCTGGACCGGATGATTGCGGCACTGGAATCTGCAGCGCGCGGCGAGCCTATTACTCTTGAGGGGCGCGCAGCTATCGAACTGGGCCGCGCCGCCGCCTTCTCGATCTCGCCGTCCGTGGTCATGGACAATGACACCTCCGAAGAGGCGACCGTGATTGAGGCCTCGGGCCGAGACCGTCCGGGCCTGTTGGCCGATCTGGCGCGCACCCTGTCGGACGGGGGCCTGTCGATCCAGTCGGCCCATATTGATGCCTATGGTGAACGGGCGGTCGATGCCTTCTATGTTCATGATAGCGACGGGCAGGGACTAACCGATCCTCGGCGCATCGGCACCATCAAGACCCAACTCCTCAAGGTCCTCGACGAGGAAGAGGTTGCACCACAAGGTAAGCCTAAGCCCCGGCTCCAGCGCGCTCGCGCCAGCGTGGGACGCTAGTGATGGCCGGTCATTTCCAGCGCCTAGACTTGACCCAGCAGGCCTCGCAGCGTAGGGCCGCGCTGTGACTGAGCCCTTGCCAAATCAGACCCCGGCGCAATCGACCGAGACGCCCGCCGCCAAGCCCGGTGGGAGCCTGATGCGCTCCTCGATGATCTATTCCAGCTTGACCCTGGTCAGCCGGTTCATGGGTCTTGCGCGCGATCTGGTTGTCACCGCTCGGATTGGGGCCAGCGCCACAATCGCCGGGGATGCCTATGCCACGGCGTTAGCTTTCCCGAACCTGTTTCGCCGGATCTTTGCGGAGGGGGCCTTTGCCGCCGCCTTTGTTCCAGCCTATTCCAAATCCTTGACTGAAGATGGTGAAGAGATCGCTGATCGGCTCGCCGCTGATGCCATGGCCTCTTTGGCTGCCGCGACCATTATCCTGACCATTGTGGCCCAGCTGGCCATGCCTTGGCTGATGCTGGTCATGAACCCGGGCTATGTCTCCGATCCAGAAAAGTTCAAACTTTCTGTGGTCTTGACCCAATTGGCTATGCCTTACCTGCCCTGTATGGCCATCACCGCGCACCTGTCGGGCGTGTTAAACGCGCGGGGCCGGTTCGGTCTGTCGGCAGCGGCTCCGACCTTGCTGAACCTGATGATGCTGATCTTTGTCCTACCGCAGCATGAGGCCCATGCTGCGGCGCGTTGGGCGATCTATGGCGTGGTCGTTTCGGGTGTTGCCCAAGCCCTGTTGCTAACTTGGGGCGTCAACCGGTCTGGGGCGAAGGTCCATTGGCGCCTGCCGCGCCTGACGCCTGAGATCAGGAAGCTCCTCGCCTTGGCTGTCCCCGGCGCAATTGCGGCCAGCGCCACCCAGATCAATATTTTTATCTCCGGGAATTTGGTTTCCAGCGTCAATGGCGCGCGCAACTGGCTCAATGTTGCCGACCGGCTCTATCAACTTCCCCTCGGTCTGGTCGGTGTTGCCATCGGCGTAGCCCTCCTGCCGCGCCTGTCGCGTGCGGTCCATTCGGGCGATACCAAGGACGCGCAAGGGGCGATGGATGAGGCCATAGCCTTGGCGCTGGCCTTCTGTCTGCCCGCAGCGGCGGCCTTGATCGCCATGCCCTATTTCCTGATCGATGGACTGTTCACGCGCGGCCTGTTCACGACCTATGACTCGGTTGAGACGGCCAAGACTCTGCTGCAATATGGCTGGGGCGTTCCGGCCTTTGTCCTGACGCGTATCCTGTCCCCGGCCTTCTTTGCGCGGCAAGATACCAAGGGTCCGATGACCTTTGCGCTGGCTTCTGTGACTGTGAATGTGGTTCTCGGCATTGCCCTGTTTCGGATTGTTGGGGTGCAAGGGATTGCAGCGGCGACCAGCGCTGCGGCTTGGCTGAACGTGGCCCTGATGATGGGTGCGCTGGCCCGGCGCGGCACCTATCGGCCCAGCGCGGCGGCATGGAGCCGGATCATCCGCATCGTTCTGGCCAGTCTGGCCGCAGGTCTGGTCATGGCCGCCGCCTCCCATTGGCGCCCCCTCGTCGAGGCCCCGTTCCAATTCATCCAGCTCACGGTTGGTGGGACCAAGGCGCTTGGGGCCAAAGAGATCGCGGTTTTGGCCGTGGTGGCCGTGGCCGGACTGCTCTATCCGCTGTTTCTGTTTGCCTTTGGCGGCTTGACCCTAACCGAGGTAAAAGCGGCCTTGCGTCGCCCGGCCAAGGCGGAGCAAGACCCCTCGGCCGCGACCGTCCCGCCCCTTGATCTTGGTTAGAACCTGCTTGTCATGACTGAAACGCCCGCCCCCGCCACCGCTCCTGCCGCCTATAACGGCCCTGACCGCGTTCTTTCGGGGGTCCAGCCCTCCGGCGCGCTGCATCTGGGTAACTATCTGGGGGCCCTGACCAAGTTTGTCCGCCTACAGGACGAGGTCGAGTGCTTCTTCTGTGTCGTTGATCTGCACGCCATAACCGTCTGGCAGGACCCGGCCTTGCTGACCGCCCAAACGCGCGAGATCGCGGCGGCCTATCTGGCGGCAGGCGTTGATCCCAAAAAGGCGGCGATCTTTCCTCAGTCCGTTGTGCGGGCCCATGCTGAGCTAGCCTGGATCTTTAACTGCGTGGCACGCCTAGGCTGGCTGGACCGGATGACCCAGTTCAAGGAAAAGTCGGGCAAGAACAAGGAGCGCTCCAGCGTCGGGCTCTATACCTATCCCGTGCTGCAGGCCGCCGATATTCTGGTCTATAAGGCCACCCGCGTGCCGGTCGGTGAAGACCAGAAGCAGCACCTCGAACTGACCCGCGACATCGCCGCCAAGTTCAATAATGACTTTGCCGCGCCGGGGTTCTTCCCCCTGACCGAACCCTTGATCGATGGGCCCGGTGCCCGGGTCATGAGCCTGCGCGACGGTTCGGCCAAGATGAGCAAGTCCGATCCCTCGGACAATAGCCGCATCAATCTGATGGATGATGCCGACACCATTGCCCAAAAGATCCGCAAGGCCCGAACCGATCCAGAGCCCTTGCCCGAAGATCTAGAGACCCTCAAGGGCCGGGCCGAAGCCGATAATCTGGTTGGGATCTATGCGGCTCTGGCGGGGATCAGCAAGGCTGAGGTCTTGGCGCAATATGGCGGCCAAGGCTTTGGCAGTTTCAAACCGGCGCTGGCCGATCTAGCGGTTGCCGTGATGGGTCCGATTGGTGAGCGTATGCGCCGCCTGATGGATGATCCGGCTGAAATCGATCGCATATTGGCCGATGGTGCCGAGCGCGCTCGCGTGGTGGCCGATCCTGTGGTCGAAGAGACCAAGCGTCTGGTCGGTTTCTGGCCCGGACGCTAACGCGGCCAAGCCATTCTGTTTTTTGCGGTTGGAGATGTTCTGATGTTTAAGGCCCTTGTTGTTGCCACCGCCCTTTTGGCCGCGCCGAGCCTGGTTCAGGCCCACGAGGTCAAGGCTGGTAATTTAGAACTGATCCATCCCAACATGCGCGCCTCGATGGGACAGTCGCCGACCACGGCGGGCTATCTGACCATCCTCAATAACGGCAAGACGGCAGATCGCTTAGTGTCGGTGTCCTGTGCTTGCGCGGCTAGCGTGACCGTGCACGAGATGAAGATGACCGGGTCCATGGCCTCGATGAAGGCCGTGCCCTCGGTCGAGATTCCGGCAGGCGGCAAGGTGACCTTTGCGCCGGGCGGCCTGCATCTGATGGTCATGGGCCTCAAAGCCCCGATCAAGGCCGGAGATATGGTCGAGATGGTTTTGACCTTTGATAAGGCCGGAGCGGTCAAGACGCCTTTTATGGCGGCAGATCGCCCTGCGCCCAAGCCCAAGTCGGACTCCATGCCCGGCATGGATCACATGAAACATTAGCGACCTCGCGGTTCTGTGTGATCGTCCTTGCACTCTGACCGCGTCACCGGCACCTTCAATCCATGAGCACCCGCAAGTTTCTGGTCATTGCTGACGACAGCCCTGAATTTGGGGCCGCGCTTCACTATGCCTGTCGCCGGGCTAAGACCACGGGCGGCACGGTGGCGCTTCTAAGGGTTCTGGAACCGGCAGAGTTTGAGCATTGGTCGGGTGTGCGCGACGAGATGCAGCGCCAACTGCGCCAAGAGGCCGAAGCCGTTCTGCAGCGGGCGGCGGAACAGGTCATGCAGGACCTTGGCCGTTCGCCGGAATTTCTGATCATGGAACATGGCGACACCAAGTCAGCCATCAGAGCGGCTGTGGCGGCCGATCCAGACATCAAGATTTTGGTGCTGGCAGCGGCAGCGGGCGGGCGCGGTCCCGGGCCTCTGGTCGCCTCCATCGCCAAGGACGGGGTGGCTTGGGGCGCGCGCAAGATACCGGTGACAGTGGTTCCCGGCGACCTGACCCGCGAGGAAATTGCCGATCTGGCCTAGCGATCGGGGCTGAGTGGTTGTCTTTGTTGCAGCGCAGGGCCATTTAGAAGCCTCGATCCACTGAAATGAGGCCCGCATGTTCATCCAGACCGAAGCCACGCCCAATCCCGACGTTTTGAAGTTCCTGCCGGGCCGTGATGTGCTGGGTCAAGGCACGCGTGAGTTTCGCAGCGCCGCAGAAGCCATGGCCTCGCCCTTGGCGGCTGCGATCTTTGATCTGGACGGCGTCGGGCGGGTCTTTTTTGGTCCCGATTTTGTGACGGTGACCAAGTCCGACAGCCTTGATTGGCCGCAGCTCAAGGCCCCCGTGCTGGCCGCGATCATGGAGCATTTCACCTCGAACGCTCCGATCCTCAGCGACGGCGGTGAAGCGGCAGGCCATGACGCCGATGTCTATGAGGGCGATGTGGCCCAGATCGTGGCTGAGATTAAGGACCTGCTCGATACCCGCATTCGTCCCGCCGTGGCGCAAGATGGCGGCGATATCCTGTTCAATCGGTTTGAGGCCGCGACCGGCGTGGTTTGGCTGCACATGCGCGGGGCCTGCGCAGGCTGCCCGTCCTCGTCTGCGACCTTGAAATCTGGCGTCGAGAACATGCTCAAGCACTATGTTCCCGAAGTGACCCGCGTCGAACAGGCCCTTTAGTCCTAAGATTTTTTGGAGATTTTCCGATGTCCCATCCTCTTGACGACAAGGCCTTGGATCAACTGTTTCGCACAGCGCGTTCGCACAATGGCTGGACCGCGCAAACTGTTTCCGAGACCCTGATCCGGGCGGTCTATGAGCTGGCCAAATATGGTCCGACCTCGGCCAATGCCTCGCCCGCGCGGTTTGTCTTTGTGTCCTCTCCTGAGGCGAAGGCCCGCCTGCTTCCGCTCCTGTCCGAAGGCAACCGTGCCAAGTCGGCGGCGGCTCCGGTGACGGTGATCATTGGCCAAGATCTGGACTTTGCCGAGCAGATGCCCCGCCTGTTCCCGCATGATCCCAATGCCCGCTACTGGTTCAGCGCGCCGGGTGTTACCGAGGCCACGGCCATGCGCAACAGCACCCTTCAGGGGGCCTATCTGATGATTGCGGCCCGCTCGCTGGGCCTCGACTGCGGGCCAATGTCGGGTTTTGACAGTGCCGGAGTGGACGCCGAATTCTTTGCCGGGACCAATATCAAGGCCAATTTCCTGTGCAATATCGGCTATGGCACGGACGAGAACCTCTTTGCCCGCTCGCCGCGTCTGGCCTTCGAGGAAGCCTGTCAGCTCCTGTGATCGGACAGCGAGGGGCCGCAGCATGATCGTTCTGGCCCTCGATACGGCCCTCAATGCCTGCAGCGCGGCGCTGGTCGAGGATGGCCGCGTGCTGGCCAGCCAGATCGAACCGATGGTGCGCGGCCACCAAGAGCGCTTGGCCTTGATGGTCCAAGAGGTGATGGCGCAGGCGGGTCTGCCCTTTGCCGCGCTGGACCGGGTAGCCGTCACGGTTGGGCCCGGCTCCTTTACCGGCCTTCGGGTCGGCATGGCCTTTGCCAAGGGGCTGGCTCTAGCACTCGACCGGCCCTGTATCGGTATTGGATCTCTGCAGGCTTTGGCCGCTTCGGTTCCGTCTGAAGGGCTGGTCGCTGCGGTTATTGATGGCCGCCGAGGCCAGCTTTACCTGCAAGCCTTTATCGATGGCCATCCGGTCATGGCCCCTGATGCCCTATCGGCTGAGGTCGCAGCCGCGAGGCTGGGCGAGCTTTGGCAAGGCGGTCCCGTGACCTTGGTGGGACCTGGCGTGTCAGCTCTGGCTGGTATCTTTGCCCAAGCTGTGATGATGGAGCGGACCGCTGCTGATCCTGTGGCCATCGCTCAGCAGGCCAGCATCGCCCCCATCGTGCCGCCCAAGCCGCTCTATCTGCGTGCGCCCGATGCCAAGCTGCCGGGCGGTATCACGCCGCCGGATCTGGACCTGTGACCAAGGTTCAGCAAAGGCCTGTTCGCGTGGCCGCACCGCGCGATGCCCAAGCCCTCGCGGCCCTTCATGCCCGGGCATTTGATCATCCGTGGCTGGTGACCGCCATTGCCGATCTGTTGGCGGGGGAGGGTGTGATTGGCCTGATGGCCGAAGATGCCACCGGGCCGCTCGGCTTTGTCCTGGCCCGCGTGGTCGCCGGTGAAGCGGAAATCTTGACCATTGCGGTTGATCCATCCCATCGCCGCAGCGGCCTTGGTGGCCATCTGTTGGCCGCCGCCAGCGATTTGGCGGCTCGTCAGGGCGGTGAGGCGCTGTTTCTAGAGGTGTCCGTCGATAATCAGGCAGCCCTGGGCCTCTATGACAGGGCAGGTTTTGTGCGCGTCGGGCTTCGGCGCGGCTACTATACCGGCACCAATGGTCGGCCTGTTGATGCTCTGGTTTTGCGACGCAACCTTAACAAGCCCGCCTGATGCCGCTATGGTGACCGCGTAGGTTGGCCAACGGGTGGGCGTCTTGGACCGTATTGAACAGCTATGTGTCGACAAGGGTATGCGGATGACCGACCAGCGCCGGGTTGTGGCGCGGGTTCTGTCCAACGCCACGGATCATCCCGATGTTGAAGAGCTCTACCGTCGCTCAGCGGCCGTGGACCCTCACATCTCGATCGCGACCGTCTATCGCACCGTGCGCCTGTTCGAAGAGGCTGGCATCATTGCGCGCCATGAGTTTCGCGATGGCCGCTCTCGCTATGAAGAGGCCCCGCAAGATCACCATGATCACCTCATCGACATGAAGACCGGAAAGGTCATTGAGTTCATGGACGAAGAGATCGAAGCTCTACAGGCGGCCATTGCGCGCCGCCTCGGCTATCGGCTGATTGATCACCGCCTAGAGCTCTATGGTGTGCCTTTGGACGCGGCAGAGGACAGCAAGGGTTAGGGGGCTCTGGCGGGGCATCTTGCCACCGGACCTCTAGGACCCCATAACCCCATCATGACCGATCTTCCTGTGCAAAAGCGCCTCTACATCAAGACCTACGGCTGTCAGATGAACGTCTATGACAGCGAGCGCATGACCGACATCTTGCGCCCGCTCGGCTATGGCGTCACCGACAGTCCCGATGACGCCGATCTGGTGGTGCTGAACACCTGCCATATCCGCGAAAAGGCCACCGAAAAGGTCTATTCCGAACTGGGCGTTCTTCGCCGGATGAAGGAAGCTAAGGCCGGGGCTGGCGGACAGATGACCATCGCCGTCGCAGGCTGTGTCGCGCAGGCCGAGGGCAGCGAGATCATGCGTCGCCAGACCGCCGTGGATTTTGTGCTCGGGCCACAGTCCTATCACCGTCTGCCCGAAATGATCGCACGCGCGCACCGCGCTTCGGGCGAGGCGCTGGCGGCGGATTTCGCGGCTGATGAAAAGTTCGACGCCCTGCCCAAGTCGCGCCAGCCGGGCGGCGTCACCGCCTTTTTGACCGTTCAAGAGGGCTGCGATAAGTTCTGTACCTTCTGTGTAGTGCCCTACACGCGCGGCGCGGAATATTCACGCCCCGTTGAGGCCGTGCTGGCTGAGGCCGCTGATCTGGCCGCCCAAGGTGTGCGCGAAGTCACGCTACTGGGTCAGAACGTCAATGCCTATGGGGCCGAGCGCGATGAGGGCGGCCTTGCCGGTCTGGTCGAGCGTCTGGCCGCCATCCCCGGTCTGGACCGCATCCGTTACACGACCAGCCATCCGCGCGACATGGACGAGGCCCTGATTGCTGCCCATGGCACACAAGAGGCCCTGATGCCCTATCTGCATCTGCCCGTGCAGTCGGGGTCGGACCGGATCCTCAAGGCCATGAACCGCGATCACAAGGCCGAAGACTATGTGGCCCTGATCGCCCGTATCCGGCAGGCGCGCCCTGATATCGCCCTTTCGGGTGACTTTATTGTCGGCTTCCCGGGCGAGACCGAAGCTGATTTCGAGGCGACCTTGGATCTGGTGCGTCAGGTCGGCTATGCGTCGGCCTTCACCTTCAAATATAGCCGCCGCCCCGGGACGCCCGCCTCAAACATGGGCGCTCAGGTCGATGAGGCGGTCAAGGACGAGCGTCTGGCTCGTCTCAATGCCCTGCTTGAAGAGCAGCGCCGCGCCTTCAATGCCGAAATGGTCGGCCGGGTCGTTCCGGTCCTGATCGAGCGCGAGGGACGTCACCCCGGCCAGATCTTGGGCCGCAGCCCCTATCTGCAGGCTGTCCATGCCGAGGGTCCTGCTGACCTGATTGGACAGATCGTCCATATGCGCATTGAAGCGGCGGCCCATATGAGCCTCTCCGGGGTTCTGGTGTCAGCGCCGCAAGGTGCCGTGCTTTGAGCCGCGTCATCGACGAGTTCATCGCCCTGCCTGAGCCGGTTCAAGCCGCTGTCTGCGGTGCCAATGCCCGCCATGTTGCCCTGATCGAAAATGCCTTTTCGGTGCTGATTGAGACGCCCGGCGGTGGTCTAGCCCTGCGCGGTGCGGCCAAGAATCTGACCGGTGCCAAGGCGGTGATTGATAGTTTGGCTGAGCGGGCCCGTTCTGGGGCTGAGGTGGCCGAATCCGATGTCCGGATGGCCATTGGCGCGGTGCGATCAGGCGACAAGCCCGGTGCGGGTCGGTCCATGCCGATGGGCAAGCGCGGCGTGGTGGCGGCCAAGACGGCGGCTCAGGCTAACTATTTGGATATGCTGAGCCAGTATGAGCTGGTCTTTGGCGTGGGACCGGCAGGGACGGGCAAGACCTATCTGGCGGTGGCGCACGGGGCCAATATGCTGCTGCGCGGCGAGGTCGACCGTCTGGTCGTGACCCGCCCTGCGGTCGAGGCGGGCGAGCGTTTGGGCTTTCTGCCGGGCGATCTGACCGAGAAGGTTGATCCCTATATGGCTCCAGTTTGGGAGGCCCTGACCGATCTGTTGGGTGCTGAACAGCTTCGACGCCGCCGGGAAAAGGGCGAGATCGAGGTTGCCCCCATCGCCTTCATGCGCGGCCGCACCCTCAGCCATGCCTTCGTCATTGTCGATGAGGCCCAGAACGCGTCTCGCCTGCAGATGAAGATGGTCCTGACCCGTTTGGGTGAGGGCGCGCGGATGGTGGTGACGGGCGACCCCTCACAGGTCGACCTGCTCAATCCCAGAGATTCGGGCCTGTCCCACGCGGTGGGCCTGCTTGATGGGGTCAAGGGCGTCGGCATTTCGCGCTTTTCGGCCGAGGACGTGGTGCGCCATCCCTTGGTCGAGCGCATTGTGCGGGCCTATGACGCCGACAGCAATCGGACCTAGCGATGGATCCTCTCGCCATTGAGGTGGAGATTGACGACGAGGCGTGGTTGCCCGCCCTGTCCTTGACGCAGGATGAGACCCAAGCCCTGATCGGCAGGGCCGCGCAAGCGGCCTTGTCCGCGCCGCGCCTTACCGATGTTGAGGGGGCTGCGGTGGTCGTGCTGCTGACCGACAATGAGGCTGTTCAGGACTTGAACGGCCGGTTCCGAGGGCAAGATAAGCCGACCAATGTCCTGTCCTTTCCCGCCCCGCAAAATCCTGAGGGTCATTTGGGGGATATTGCTTTGGCGCTCGGGGTCTGTGCGCGCGAGGCGGCGGAGCAGGGCAAGAGCCTTGCCGACCATCTTTGTCATTTAACGGTGCATGGGACCTTGCATCTTTTAGGCTATGATCACGAAACCGATGCTGAGGCTGAGCTGATGGAGGGGCTAGAACGCACCCTTCTGGCCGGACTTGGCGTGACGGACCCCTATGGAGCGCCCGCGCAAGACCATGTCCAGTCCTGACGATCCCAGTTCTAAGACCCCCTCAAATAACGGCACTCATAAGCCGGTTGCCCGCCGTCGGCGTAGTGATCGCGGACTGTTTGGTGTCCTCGGATGGGGTATGAAGGGTAAGGGCGCAACGCCAGCGGCTTCTGCAGGTTCGGCTACAGCCGATGGGGCCGTGGATATTGTCGATCAGGCCGAGGCCTTTAAGACCCTGCGGGTGGACGATGTCATGACCCCCCGCGCCGATATTGTCGCCATCGATATTTCCGCGCCGTTTGAAGAGGTGCTGTCGACCTTCATTGAGGCGGGCCATTCGCGCATGCCGATCTACCGCGACAATCTCGATGATCCGGTCGGGGTGGTCCATGTGAAGGACGTGTTCAAGCTGCTGGTCGATGAGGCTAAACGCCCGGCCCAGAGCGAGCCGGTGCTACACCGCCTTCGCCGCGAAGTGCTCTATGTGCCTGCCTCGATGCGGGCGGCGGACCTGCTGGTCAAGATGCAGGCGACGCGCATCCACATGGCTCTGGTGATTGATGAGTTCGGCGGCACCGATGGCATTGTCACGCTTGAGGATCTGGTTGAAGCGGTGGTCGGTGAGATCGATGACGAGCATGATGACGCCCATCAGGCCTCTATCGTCGCCCGCGCCGGGGGGATCTACGAATGTGACGCTCGCGCTCCGCTAGAAGAGCTTGAGGCCATGGCCGACGCCGAGCTTATGTTGGCCGACTATGAAGAAGAGATCGACACGGTCGGGGGACTGGTTAGTGCCCTAGCTGGACGCGTGCCGCAGCGCGGTGAGGTCATCGCCCATCCGTCAGGCTTTGAGTTCGAGATTACCGACGCCGACCCGCGCCGGGTCAAACGCCTGAGGATGAGAAGCGCGACGCCAGCATCCACAGAGGCCCCGTGATTCCACAGCGCCTCGATCGGGTGGCCCGCTGGGCGCAGGGGCGGTGGGGCGTAGCTCTGACCTGCCTGTTGGCTGGGATTGGCGCGGCTTTGGCGCACCCGCCCTTCGGTATCTTGCCCGGTCTATTGGGCTATGGTCTCGCGCTTCATCTCCTAGATCACGAGCCGGCCCCTCCTCGACCATTGAGGGGCGGATTTTGGCGCGGCTGGCTGTTTGGTCTGGCCTATTTCTTCGTTAGCACCTGGTGGGTCGGCGAAGCCTTTCTGGTCGATATCGAGGTCTATGGCTGGATGGCCCCGATTGCGGTCCTGTCTCTCTCGGGCGGGTTGGCCCTGTTCTGGGGTGTCGCGGGGCTGGCCTATCGGTGGGCGGTTCCCAAACGGGCCCCTGCACTTACCCGGCTCGCGGCCTTCGTACTGGCCTTTTCGGTCGTCGAATGGCTGCGCGGCCATGTCCTGACCGGCTTTGCGTGGAACCTGCCGGGTGAGACGTGGCGCGCGGGGTCCGCGCCGTCGCAGATGGCATCGCTTGTCGGGGCCTATGGGCTGAGTGTCATAACCCTATGGATTGCCGGATCGTTTGGCCTGCTGCTGCGTCAAGATCAGCGGCGGCAGGGATTGGTGCTAGCGGGCGTTGCCGCCGCGCTGACGGCGGGTCTCTATGGGTACGGTATGGTTCGGTTGGGCAGCGCTTCGCAGTCAATCGCGAGCGGCCCGATGGTGCGTATTGTTCAGGCCAATATTCCCCAGTCCGCCAAATGGACGCCGGAAAAGTTCCGCGACATTCTGGGCAAATATACCGCCCTGACAGCCCTTCCGAGCAAAGGGCCTGAGCCGACGGTGGTGATCTGGCCTGAGGGGGCCATTCCTTCGGCCCTTGATGACTATCTGGCTCCGGGCAGTTGGACGCGAGATGCGATTGTAGCTTCCCTAAAGCCCGGTCAGGTCTTGATGATGGGGGGCTTTCGATATGGCGGCACCCTCGACAGGCCGCTCTATTATAACAGCCTGCTTGGTGTGCGCCGCGAGGGCGCGGGCCTGAGGGTGACGGGCATCTATGACAAGTACCGGCTGGTGCCCTTCGGCGAATATCTGCCGCTCGGTGAGATCTTAGGGCGGCTGGGCATTCGGCGTTTGGTCCATGCCCCCGACGATTTTACGCCCGGTCCAAGGCCGCAGCCCGTGCAGTTCGATGGCTTGCCGCTCGTCCAGCCCCTGATCTGCTACGAAAGTCTGTTCCCCGGCTTTACCCGTCAAGGCGCGGCCTTGTCGGGTAAGCGCGCAGGCTGGATCTTGAATGTGTCCAATGACGCATGGTTCGGCAAAACCAGTGGCCCTTGGCAGCACCTGAACATTGCCAGCTACCGCGCCATTGAAGAGGGCTTGCCGCTCGTGCGGTCTACGCCGACTGGCATATCGGCGGTGATTGATGCCTATGGCCGAAGGTCCACAACCCAAAGTTTGGTTCAGGGCGAGGAGGGGGTCATCGATTCAGCCTTGCCCGATGCCCTGCCTCCAACGGTCTATAGCCAGTTCGGAGACGTGCCGTTCTTCGCCATGCTATTGATAGCATTGATTATTATGTTGGTCTCAAGACGCCGTAATTAGATAAAACCACGTGACAGGCAACGATTAATGGTAAACAAAATCGCTATCCAAGGTTAAATCTAGACGGAAGAGACATCCATGGGCGTGCCCGCACCAATTGAGCGATTTCCCAATCCTGTAGACTTACATGTCGGTGCAAGAGTTCGGATGCGGCGCAAGCTTCTTGGCATTAGTCAGGAAAAACTTGCTGAAGAGCTTGGCCTGACCTTTCAACAGGTTCAAAAATACGAGCGAGGTGCTAATCGCGTCAGTGCTTCAAAACTCTATGAAATTGCCCGCGCCCTATCCACTCCCGTCGCCTATTTCTTCGATGGCCTGAGTGATCCGACGGAGCCGCAGAAGTTTGGCTTTGCTGAAACGGGTTCTGACCAATTTGTGCACGAGTTTCTGATGACGCCAGAGGGGCTGGATCTGGCGATGAACTTTCCAAAGGTCCCAAGGGGGCGGATGCGGCGGCGGTTGCTGGAATTGGTTCGTGCGATGGGCGATCCCGCTGGCGTGATTGATTTAGATAATGACCCTAAAGACTAGGACGAGCGGCCAAAGACCTGACTTGCAGATATAAACATATCTTTATATGATTGGCGCATAACGGGTGCGTGCGGCGAAACGCGTCCTATGTCATCCTCGCCTATCCGATAAAGACTTTCCTGCAAGGAGTGTGCCCTGTGAGCCGTGCATCTTATATTTTCACGAGCGAAAGCGTTTCTGAGGGCCATCCTGACAAGGTTGCCGACCGGATTTCCGATGTGGTGGTTGACGCTTTTCTCAGTGAAGAGCCAGAGGCCCGGGTGGCCTGCGAGACCCTCGTCACCACCAACCGTATCGTCCTTGCCGGTGAGGTTCGCGCCTCGACCAAGGAAAAGACCAAATCCATCATTGCCGGGCTAGAGCCCAAGGTTCGCGCCGCGATCAAGGATATTGGCTACGAGCAGAAGGGCTTCCATTGGGAAAAGGCCAAGTTCGCCTGTCACCTTCATGGTCAGTCAGCCCATATTGCCCAGGGCGTTGATTCTTCGGCGACCAAGGATGAGGGCGCGGGCGACCAAGGCATCATGTTCGGCTATGCGACCAACGAGACGCCGCAGCTCATGCCTGCGACGCTCCAGTATAGCCACGACATCCTGCATCGCTTGGCCCAGCTTCGTCACTCTGGCGAGCTGTCAGAGCTGGAACCCGACGCCAAGAGCCAGGTGACCCTGCTCTATGAGAACGGCAAGCCGACCCAGGTCTTGCAGATCGTCGTGTCGCATCAGCACAAGAAGCGCATCGACGGCAAGATTGCCACGTCCAAGCGCGTGCTGGACCTGATCAAGCCGCATGTCCTGTCGATCTTCCCCGAAGGTCTGGTGACCCGCAAGACCAAGTGGCACGTCAATCCCACAGGCCGCTTCGAGATCGGTGGTCCTGACGGTGACGCGGGCCTGACCGGTCGCAAGATCATCGTCGACACCTACGGCGGCGCGGCCCCGCACGGCGGCGGCGCGTTCTCCGGCAAGGATCCGACGAAGGTTGATCGCTCGGCGGCCTATGCCGCGCGC
>CALFYB010000466.1 GCA_937952995.1 uncultured Caulobacteraceae bacterium | reverse complement strand
CATAGGGCCCATCTCAGGGTACTGAGAGATACGGTCTACCGAGGGATAGGGACTGTTCGATGGGCTGGGCATGATACCTGAAACAAACGGGCTAGCGAGATGCGCTCACACACTGGCGCAGGACGTCCGGCAAGGCACCATAATAATGCTTACAGGGGAACGAAGCCTCAAGACGCACCAATCCTCTCGCCCTTTGAGAGGTGTTTGGCTCCCGACCCACACACGACCTTGCTGGTCTTACATTCGCTGTCCACTGTGGATGCTTGCATGCGCTGATGCTCCACGTAGCGGCGTCAAAGAAAAAGGGTTCATCCAATGAAGCAACCTTATGTGCTGGCCATGGCAACCGCGATCGCGACCGTCTTGGCAGCAGCAGCTTGGGCAGGAGACGTTCCAACATCCGGCGTAGCAGCCAACGGTTCGCCGGGCTGGCATATGCAAAAGGGCTCCCCCGATCCGGTTGGGCGCACAATCGTCGATGCGGATGGCAAGGTCACCGTTCTTCCGCGTCAGCCAGGTGTCGCCGGACCTGTGGGCGGAAACCTCCCGAACTGCTCGAAGTCCACAATCTGTACCCGCAAGGGCGGTCCGAGCCGCCAGATCAGTGACCGGGTCACTTGGGACGAGACGATGGGTTACAGCTTTAGCTATCCCTTCCATCTGCCTCCCGGCCAGGGCGGTGCTCCCGGCGTTGCCGTCGATTCAAAAGGCAATGTCTGGGTCGTTCAACGCAAGCCCGATGGCCAGCCGCAGCTATTTAAGTTCGATAAGGACGCCAACCTTGTTGTGACCGTTCCGGCCGATGTGATCGGCTATCAGCAAAAGGCCCACGGTATCGCCGTCGATGCTCAGGACAATGTCTGGATCACCGACACCAATGGTGCGACCGCCATGCAGGTCAGCCCAGAGGGCAAGCTGCTTCGCACCCTCGGCATCAAGGAAAAGCGCGGCGACTGGGACGAGAGCAAGGGCCAGCAACTGCTTTGGCAGCCTGTTTCCGTGGCCTTCGCGGCCAATGGCGACATGTATCTCGGTGAGGGTCATGCCAACGAAAGCCCGAACGATGTTGACTCAGCCGACCCGGTCAATGTCGTTGGTGCAGCGCGTGTCCTGCGCTTCGACAAGGATGGCAAGTTCATCAACCAATGGTTCGGCGACGACCACGGGCCCGGCAAATTTGGTGAGGTTCACGGCCTTGCCGTTGATCCAAAGTCCGGAGAGGTCTGGGTTGGCGACCGCGAGCAATATCGCATCGTGATCTTCTCAGCCGAAGGCAAGTTTGTGCGTACGATCCAGATGCGCAATCTGGTCTGCTCCATCGCCTTCGATCAAAAGGGCGAGCCTTGGGTAGGTACAGGCCAAGACGGCCAGGTGGTCAAGATCGACCGCACCGGCAAGGTCTTGGGAGCCGTTGGACGCGGCATGGGCATTGAGCCCGGCCAGTTCATTGAAGCCAACTATTTTGGCTTCGACAAGGCTGGAACCCTCTATGTCGGTGACACCTCGATCGGCCGTATCGCCAAGATCAGTCCACCGGCCAAGAAGCGCTAATCGGCTCGCCTCCTCCCTTGTCCCGTGGTCATGCGCTGCATGATCACGGGATTGGGCGGCAATCAGATCGTGAGTTTCTAGGCCGATTGTTGATCGGTCCGACCATAGACCGGCCCCCGACCTTGGCTCAGGGTTGATGTGATTTTAAAATCTTGAATTTGAGCCGACAGATCGGTCGCATTTGAACGTAGTAATGCGGAAGCGGCAGTGGTCTGTTCGACCATCGCCCTGTTCTTCTGGGTCATTTGGTCCATGTGGTTGACCGCTGTATTGACCTCCACGAGAGCCGATGACTGTTTTTGTGCAGAAGCAGCGATCGTCGTGATCAATCCATCAATGTGCATGACTTGATCAATAATGGTTGTAAGGGCCTCACCCGTCTGGCGGACATGTTTCACACCGTTGCCGACATAGCGCTCTGAAACCTGAATAAGACCCTTAATCTCCTTGGCGGCATCTGCGGACCTTTGTGCCAAGGCTCGCACCTCAGAGGCGACAACCGCAAAACCCCGTCCAGCTTCTCCGGCCCGGGCCGCCTCCACCCCGGCATTAAGCGCGAGCAGATTGGTCTGAAAGGCAATCTCATCAATAACGCCAATAATCTGCGAGATTTGGCGAGACGATGTCTCGATCTGCCCCATCGCAGCGACAGCCTCGCCAACGA
>CALFYB010000465.1 GCA_937952995.1 uncultured Caulobacteraceae bacterium | reverse complement strand
ACAGTCCTTTGGACAACAAACGAATTGATGTTAAAAAAAAACCTACTCTTCCTCCTCTTCTTGCTTTGTGCTAGTTCGCCTGCGCAAACGGTGAGAAAGTATTCGAATGAGTTTATGAATATTGGTGTTGATGCTGCAGCTTTAGGTATGGCAAACGCTATGACAGCCAGTACCAATGATGTGAATTCGGGCTATTGGAATCCCGCAGGATTAGTTCATCTTGAAGATCATCAGATGTCTTTGATGCACGCCAATTATTTTGCCAATATCGCCAAATACGATTATATCGCTTACGCCAATACCATTGATAATGAAAGTGCTTGGGGAATTTCCTTGATCCGTTTTGGTGTTGACGACATTTTGAATACTACTGAATTAATTGACAGTCAAGGCAATATTGATTACAACCGAATCAGTCTTTTTTCGACTGCTGATTATGGTGTTACTTTTTCTTATGCCAGAAAACTACAAGTCCCCGGTTTTCAATACGGTGTAAATGCCAAAGTAATTCGAAGAGTAATAGGTAAATTTGCCAATTCTTGGGGTTTTGGATTCGATGCTGGATTGCAATTTGAAAAAAATGACTGGCAATTTGGCTTGATGCTTCGCGACATTACAACCACTTATAATGTTTGGAGTATTGATGAAAGTTAGTGTGATAAGAGCTAATCACTGGAATGTTGAGTTTTTTTGCGGCTTGAAGTGCTGACCAACCCAAGGGGCCTTCGGTGGCGATATGCACGATGTCGGGTCTTTGCTTGGCCCAGAGCCGTTGCAGCTCTCGCTTGGCAGGCAAGCCCATGCGCAATTCACTGTAAAAAGGGATGGGCACCCCTTTGACCAACACCTCTTGAAAATGGGCAGTCTGCACCGCCATGTGCTGCGCTTGCTGCTTAGGACGTATCAACCACAGGTCATGGCCCAAGGCTTGCAAGCCTTCGACAATTTGCACGGTTTCAAGATATTCCAGCAAGTTCGGACCGTGGTACCACGGCATTTTGGCGGACTTTACCGTCACGTTATCGCCGTAACGGGCGGACATGGGGATCGCTTGAATGGTCTTAAATTTCAATGACTTGGCGATTTCGGTATAGTCAGCCACAATCGTGCGCGCACTGACCTGACTGGCGCAGGACCCCGCCTCAGGCGTCAAGATCACCGTCTGAAACCCTAGACGCGCGGCAGCCAACGACAACATTCGGCCAAGCTGGCCACCCCCAACAATGCCAATGGACGAGCCGGGGGCTAGAGGTAGACGACGATCCGTCATTGAGCGCTATCTTCCACCGTCTCTGCAACACTATCGGTCTGGGCCTGAACAAAGGCCGCCAAACGCTGGGCCAAGGCCTCGTCTGCCAAGGCTAAGATTCGGACGGCCAATAGGCCCGCATTCTTGGCTCCAGCCTCGCCAATGGCCAAGGTCGCCACGGGAATGCCGCCGGGCATCTGAACAATCGACAAAAGCGAATCCATTCCGCTGAGGGCCTTGGACTGTACAGGAACGCCCAAGACGGGCAGGTCGGTCATTGAGGCGGTCATGCCCGGAAGGTGGGCAGCGCCGCCCGCACCGGCAATGATGACCTGAAAGCCTGCAGCCTTGGCACCCTTGGCAAAGCTGACCATCCGCTCCGGGGTACGATGGGCTGAAACCACCTTGGCCTCGTAGCCGACCCCCAAAGACGTCAATATATCCGCCGCAGCCTTCATGGTTGGCCAGTCAGAGCGACTGCCCATTATGATTGCGACCGGGACCCCGCTGGGGTTCATGGCAAATCCCTTTGTCTGACCGTGACTGAAAATCGGACACTCAGCCTATCGAAGGGGGCGGAGTATAGGCGTGCGCCTTGCGCCTGCAACCGACAGCGTTAAGATTCACGTCTACCATGAGATGATTCTCTATCGAATCATGCGGTATCGGCGGGTGAATCCATGAAGCTATTGGGCGTTCGGGCCGATCCCCTGTCTGGGGTGAGACGCAGAGCGGCACTACAGGCTGCGGCGGAAAGCTCAGGACAGTCGGCAGCGACTAGCCGTTCTGGCGACACGGCGGCCTTTCTAGGTCTGACCCCTGCGGACATGACACCGCCGGTTAAGGCTGCCCTCGCCACCCTCTTGACTGAAATTGACGAACTGCGCCGTGAGGTCGGGCTGCTCAAGGGCCGCCTGAATGAGGCCGAAGATCTGGCCGATAGAGATGGCTTAACGCCGGTGCTCAATCGCCGCGCCTTTGTGCGCGAACTGCAGCGTGTGATCACCTTTGCCCAACGTTTCGATACACCTTCAAGTCTGGTCTATTTCGATCTTGATGGCTTTAAGGCGGTCAATGATCGCTTCGGCCATGCGGCGGGCGATGCCGCTCTGAAGACTGTGGCCGAAAGGCTGGCCGTGGCAGTGCGTGACGGCGATGTTGTCGGACGGCTCGGCGGTGATGAGTTTGGCGTGATCTTGACCCAAGCCGATCTCGGCACGGGCTTGGCCAAAGCGGCTAGCCTGGCACAGACCATTGAAGCGGAGCCCGCTTCCTACGGCGACTGGCTCGCGCCTCTGCATGTGTCCTATGGCGTGCGCGAGATCGAGGCGGGTCTTACCGCAGAACAGCATCTGGCCGAGGCGGATGCGGCCATGTATGCCCGCAAACGCAGTGCCTCGGCCAGCGCCGCTACCGGCTAAAGAGCGGCTATACCCTCGCCTTTGTCAGCCGTCCTCGTCGTTTCCGGCGGTCGGCATCACCTGACCACTCCGTCTCCAGATAGGTGGAGTTTGCGAGGTTTAGCGTCTCGACCCCTCCGCGCAACCCACGCTTCTGTCCCGGTTGACCCAAGATTTGGGCGGCAAATGAGGCCGCAGACAATTCATTAAAGGGATTGGCGACAGGGACGGGGAGGCCTGTAAGGCCAACAGGTTCGTGATGCTCAATGGCGCTTTCAGGCACCGCAACGAGGCGAATGACCTTTCTAACAGCACCCTTGCGACGAACCGGCTTGATCGGTTTAGTCATCGGGAAACACCTCTATTCTGAGGGACTCGCCCATTCTTGGGCTGTGCTCGTTATGAGCCGCACGAGGGTACGACTCCTTAACCAAACGTCAACCCTTAGAGGCAAGCCTCGAAATCTGCTCCTGCATTTCCTCGATTTTCTTCTTCAGGTCATTGAGCGAATCATCTGCGGCGGCAGGCGGTGGCGCAGCCGGTGCGGGGGCCGCCGCCGAAGGGGCAGCAACGTCGCTATCCTCTGGTCGGACATAGGCGAAGGGCGAGAACATTTTCATCGCCCGATCAAACATGGCCAAGTTCTGCTTAACCTGCTCTTCGAGAAACTGAGGGCCAGGTACCGTGCCTAAGCCGGCACCAAGGTTTGGGGCCAAACCTTGGGTCAGTCCCGGAGCAATGGCACCCATCTGGCTACGCATCCGCTCCTGCTGGCGGGTGAAACTGTCGAGCGAAAGCTCCAGATAGCTGGGCAGGAAGGCCTGCATCGAGTTGCCGTAAAATCCGATCAATTGGCGAAGGAACTGGATCGGCAAAAGGTTCTGCCCCCGGCTCTCTTCGTCGAAGATGATCTGGGTCAGGACCGAACGGGTGATGTCCTCGTTGGTCTTGGCGTCAAAGACGACAAAATCGACCCCCTCCTTGACCATCTCAGACAGATGCTCAAGCGTCACATAGGAACTGGACGCCGTATTATAGAGCCGTCGGTTGGCGTATTTCTTGATGACCACACGGCCCTGCGCGCCACCGCCCGAGGCCTTGGTGCTCGCACCGGCCTTAGCGCCTGATTGTTCGGAACCAGTCTTCTTATGATCTGACATCGGGTCTCCTAAGGCCAAAGGCCTTGTTTAGGACGCGCGTGTATACAGGCCCAATGTTGCATCGCAGTATCTTCATTGCAACGGTTGACGATTAGATTGGGACTATTGTCACCCTGACAGCATTGTCATGATGACGGATGTCAGTGAAATTGCCATGGTGAACGCCATTACAGGACAGGTCGTCCTAGGTCTTTTTGCAGTCGCAAAATATCGGAGCACCATAGAGCCATGAGTGAAATCGTCATCGTATCGGCCGCCCGCACACCCGTGGGCTCTTTCAATGGTGCCTTGAGCGCTCTGCCAGCCAGCGAGCTCGGTAAGGTTGCCATCCAGGCCGCCGTGGCGCGCGCAAATATCGCCATGACCGATGTTGATGAGGTCATTCTCGGCCAAGTGCTTCAGGCCGGTGCCGGTCAAGGCCCTGCCCGTCAAGCCGCTATGGCCGCTGGCGTGCCTCAGGAAAGCCCGGCTTGGAGCCTGAACCAACTGTGCGGCTCGGGTCTGCGCGCTGTAGCGCTCGGCATGCAACAGATTGCCAATGGCGATGCCAAGATCGTTGTCGCTGGTGGTCAAGAAAGCATGAGCCAATCGCCTCACGCTGCGCACCTGCGCAATGGTCAGAAGATGGGCGATCTCGGCTTTGTCGACACCATGATCAAGGACGGCCTGTGGGATGCGTTCCACGGCTATCACATGGGTCAGACCGCTGAAAATATCGCCGCCCGCTGGCAGATCACACGCGAAGATCAAGACAACTTCGCCGTCGCCTCGCAGAACAAGGCCGAAGCCGCCCAGAAGGCTGGCAAGTTCGACGCCCAAATCGCACCTGTCACCATCAAGGGCCGCAAGGGCGATGTGATCGTCGACAAGGACGAATATATCCGTCACGGCGCGACCTATGACAGCGTCAGCGGCCTGAAGCCCGCCTTCACCAAGGACGGCTCGGTCACGGCGGCCAATGCCTCGGGCCTCAATGACGGCGCGGCCGTTGTCGTGCTGATGAGCGCAGATGAGGCTGCCAAGCGCGGCCTAAAGCCAATGGCCCGCATTGCCTCTTGGGCCCATGCCGGGGTTGACCCCAGCATCATGGGCACCGGCCCGATCCCTGCCGTGCGCAAGGCTCTGGAAAAGGCTGGCTGGTCCGTGGGCGATCTGGACCTGATTGAGTCCAACGAAGCCTTCGCCGCCCAGTCCCTGTGCGTGGTTCGCGAGCTTGGCCTTGATCCCTCCAAGGTCAATGTCAACGGCGGCGCGATCGCCATCGGTCACCCCATCGGTGCATCGGGCGCACGCATCCTGACCACCCTGCTCTATGCCATGCAGGACCAGGACGCCAAGAAGGGTGTCGCCACCCTCTGTGTTGGCGGCGGCATGGGCGTTGCGATCTGCGTCGAGCGCGCCTGAACCTCCACAAGACCTGAACGGGCACCGGTGCCATAGGCACCGGGCGCTCCCCTATGATTTCTCCCCCCCAAGTTTTAAGGATAGACCATGACTAAAACTGCAGTCGTGACCGGCGGAACGCGCGGCATCGGCCTGGCCATCACCCAGCAACTCAAGGCCGCAGGCTATAAGGTTGCCGCCCTCTATGCTGGCAACGAAGCCGCTGCCGAAGCCGTCCGCAAGGACCTTGGCGTCCTCTGCATCAAGGCCGATGTCGGTGATTTCGAAGCCGTCGGTGCAGCCTTTGCGGAAATTGAAAAGACGCTCGGCCCCATCGAGGTTCTGGTCAACAATGCTGGGATCACCCGCGATGCCATGTTGCACAAGCTGACCCCCGGTCAGTGGAGCGAAGTGATCCGCGCCGATCTGGACAGCGTGTTCAACACCAGCCGCCACGTGATCGATGGCATGCGCGATCGTAATTTCGGCCGCATCATCAACATCTCGTCGATCAATGGCCAAAAGGGCCAGATGGGCCAGACCAACTACTCAGCCGCTAAGGCAGGTGTGATTGGCTTTACCAAGGCATTGGCGCAAGAGACCGCGCGCAAGGGCATTACGGTCAATGTCATCGCGCCAGGCTATATCGACACTGACATGGTTGCAGCCGTGCCCGAAAAGGCGCTGGAAGGCATCATTGCCAGCATCCCCGTCGGGCGCTTGGGCAAGGCTGAAGAGATCGCAGGGGCCGTGCTCTATCTGGCCTCCGAAGGCGCTGCCTTCATTACGGGCTCGACCCTGACCATCAATGGCGGTCAATATATTGCGGGTTAAGCGCTGATTTTGAGAAAACGGCATGGCTGTCCAAAATCTGCCCTACTCGGGGTGCATTGAACCGGCCATGCTGTCCTCTCGTTTAATTTCCTTTCGGATTTTCAAACCCCTTCGGTCCTTGGGCCGATTGGTCTTTGGGCTTGTTTTGAGTTTTGGCAGCCTATCGGGAGCTATGGCGGCCGATGGTCGGCCAGATGGTCGGCCAGATGGACGGCCAGACGACCGGCCCAGCAGTATGCAGACCCTGCGCGACGCTCTCTTCGGCGGTCACCCAGATGATGGGCGAACGTTAAATGCACCGGTCATTGCGCGGTTTGCCTCCGATGACGGCGACAGTTTTGTGCTCGACCGCTCCCAATCACTTCCCCTGTTAAGGTTCGACGATCACCGAGAAATCTGGGTGCTCTCTACCGCGCGCGCCGCACGCGGCGACATGATCTACAAGAACGATGCTGGCCGCCCCGTCCTTCGGGCCACCCAGACCGGAGGCTTGACGCTCTTTACCCTCAACCGTCCTGCGGGGGCGGCGGTGGCCCTAGAAGGCAAGGCCCCGCCCGTCCGGTTGATCATTGGCCCGATGACGCCGAACGCCCTGCTTCAACGATTGGCCCAAGCCAGCGCTCGCGCCTCTCGTGCCGCGCAAAAGCTCATCACCTTCGATGCCGAGGATGTAACGCCGGAATCCTCATATCTCTATGCCGACACAGCCGCCGTAGCCGCCGATGCGGTGGTTCAGATTTCCAAGCGACCCGATAGCCGCGATCTGATGTCCAAACTGAGCCGCGTCCGTCTCATTGAAGGCTCAAGGGTCGAGGTTCGCAAGAAGGGGCCAGACCTTCAGATCACCATCGTCATCGACGATGGATTGGCTGGGCGCCCCTCCTCTGAACGGATCGCCAAGGCGTTAGACCGTTAGGCCGATAGCCGCCAACCTCCGCGCGCCCTAACCTTTGAATTCATCCTTGGCTGAACGCACAGCGCCGAAGGCCTCAGGATCTGACAGACCAGACTTTCCAAGCGCTGCGGCCAACAGGGGCGCACGCAAGAAGGGGTTGGTTGCGCGCTCCAACGCGATGGTGGTCGGGACAGTGGCCTCGCCCCGCTCGCGGCTTGCAAACACCGCCGCAGCCCGGGCAACAACCGCAGGGTCCTTGTCGAGGCTCAGGGCAAACCTTGCATTGGAGGCGGTATATTCATGAGCACAATAGACCGTGGTCTCGCCTGGCAGATTGGCCAGTCGCGACAGGCTGGCCCACATCTGCTCTGGTGTGCCCTCAAAGAGCCGACCGCAGCCCAAAGCAAACAGGGTGTCGCCGACAAAGGCCACAGCATCCTTGGCGCTGTAGTAGCTCACATGGCCCAGCGTATGGCCGCCCGTATCGATGACCTCAAACAGGGTCTCTCCCAGTTCGATCCGATCACCGCCCGCCACCTTGCGATCCAGCGGCGTCAGACGTTCGACCTCTGCGGGGCCGACACTCACCGCGCCGGTCTGGTCTTTCAGCTTGGCATTGCCGCCTGCATGGTCAGGATGCCAGTGGGTGTTGAGGATCAGGTCTAGGCCCCACCCCGCCTCATCCAAGGCCGCCAAGACTGCGTCAGCGTCCGGGGTATCGATGCAGGCAACCTTGCCGCTGGCGAGATCCCGCACCAGAAAGCCATAATTGTCAGACAGACAGGGAAACTGGCGAATCTCGACGGTCATGGGGCTTTCCTTTTCACGCAGGCCATTGCGCGGTTATATGGCCCAGACGGGTTCCCACTCAAGGATAACCCCGTAAGACGATGTGAGAGCCCATGCGCCGCGATGTCTTAGAGCTAAGACAATTCTATGCCAGCCCAATGGGTAAAATCGCCCGCCAGATGGTCGCGCGCAAACTCAGCCAAGCCTGGGGTGATGGCAATGGGCTCGATATGCTCGGCCTTGGCTATGCGACGCCCTTTCTCGACAGCTTTCGTGGCAAGGCACGCCGAACCGTCGCGGCCATGCCTGCCGCCCAAGGGGTCGAGCTCTGGCCAAACCCGCTTGGCGCGCCTGATGCGGAGAATGACGCCCAAGCCCGCCCGATGCGCGGTATATCCTGTCTTGCTGATGAGCTCGCCCTGCCCCACCCCAACGCCCTGTTCGACCGGATCTTGATGGTCCATGCCCTCGAAGAGAGTGCCGATCCGCTCGCAGTTATGCGGGAGGTTGGCCGCGTCATGGCCCCTTCAGGTCGGGTGATTATCGTCGCCGCCAATCGGCGCGGGGCTTGGGCCAATAGTGAAGCCACCCCCTTTGGTCATGGCCGCCCCTTCACGCGCGCGCAGCTCGAGGCCTTGGTGAGAGAGGCGGGCCTAGAGCCCACGGCCTGGTCCCGCGCCCTCTATCTGCCACCGATAGGCTGGCTTGGTCCTTGGGCCGAGGCCTTCGAGCAGGCCGGCGCGCGGCTCTGGCCAGGTCTTTCAGGTCTCATCCTGCTTGAAGCGGTCAAACAGACCTTTGCTGTCAAGCCGAGAGGTCACGGCGCTCGCGCAAGGCTCACCGTTCAAGGCGCACTCCAGCCGATGCCGTCACCCTCCACGGGAAGGGACCGCGTCACAAAGACCCTTTAGCAGGGAAGGGCTTGGACCTTTGGGCCTTTTGGTTCTAGGTTATGATACTGTTTTATTCGGTCGAGGGGATGCGACATGAAGTTGATTACGGCGATCATCAAGCCAAGCCGACTGGACGCCGTACTCGAGGCGGTGACCGATGCTGGAGCCTCCGGCCTGACCGTCACTGAAGTGCGCGGCTATGGTCGTCAAAAGGGCAAGACCGAGGTCTATCGCGGGGCCGAGTATGAGGTAAAGCTGCTGCCGAAGGTCAAGCTCGAGATCGCGGTGCCGACCGACGTGCTCGAAGCCGTGGTCGAGGCCATCGCCCGCACGGCCAACACGGGCAAGATCGGTGACGGCAAGGTCTTTGTCATGGATCTGGAATCGGCCCTGCGCATCCGCACCGGCGAGCGCGACGCCCTAGCGATTGCTGGATAGGCTAGCCGATTAAGGCTCTGGCCGCTGAATTGCCACCTGATGGGGGTAGGGCACCAGATAGCCCTCATCGGCGAGTGCGCGCTTGGCAGCGACCAAAAGCTCCGACCGGGCCAGCCCATAATCCTCGCGCTTGACCCAAGCCCGAAGCGCCACCTCTGCCCAGCTATCCGATAGGGTCATGGCCTCGGCTAAGACCGCAGGCTCTGGCAACACCAATCGGTGGCCGCTGGCGACCCGCTGCAAGATTTCCAGCGCCTTGGCCAGATCATCGTGAAAATCGATCCGAAAGGTCAGATCCACGCGCCGCTCTGAATGGTGGGTGAAGTTGACGATCAGCTCGCCAAACACCTTTCCATTCGGTGCCACCACCTTAACATTATCGACCGTGGCCAGTTCGGTGACGAACAGGTCTAGCGCCTTAACCGTGCCCTGCCGCCCGCCGATCTCGACAAAATCCCCGACCCGATAGGGCCGAAAAAGCAGCAGCATCACCCCGGCGGCGACGTTGGATAGGGCGCCTTGCAAGGCCAAGCCCACCGCCAAAGAGGCTGCGCCCAGAACCGCCAAGACCGAGGTGGTCTGCACGCCCAACTGCTGCAGTACGGCCACGCCGCCGACCACCAACACAGCATAGCGCGCCAAGGAGGCGGTAAAGCTGCGCAGGGTCTGATCGCCATTGCGATGGCGTTCAAACTGGTCAAACAGGCGGCGCACAAACCTTGCGGCCCAGCCCGAGGCCCAGAGGGTCAAGATCAGGACAAGACCAGCCACGGCAAATCGAACAACAAAGTCCCCTGCCGCCCCGGCAAAGCGGTGCACAATGTCCGCATCGGCCGCGAGCGCCTGAATCTTGGACAGGCCCGCGCCCTCAGCCACTGCGGCGGCGTTCTGGGCCAAATCTGTCAGTCCTGAAGAGATCATCATGGGCCGATCAATATCCTGCGCGACCCGAGGAAAACCCGCAGTCGCTGAAGTCTAAATATAGACCCTAGCCCCTTTACCGCAACCATGCGCGGTCCAGCCTCCCAACAATCGACTCACAAAAGCCTCTTGCACAACCGCCCGCCCACAGATAGGTATCCGCCCCTCACTCTGATCGTGCCACGGCACATCAC
>CALFYB010000464.1 GCA_937952995.1 uncultured Caulobacteraceae bacterium | reverse complement strand
ACGGCGTGAAGCTCGGCTTCATGTCCTTCTTCGTGAAGGCCTGCGTCGAGGCGCTTAAGGACGTGCCCGACGTCAATGCTGAGATCGACGGCACCGACCTGATCTACAAGAACCATTATGACATTGGCGTTGCGGTCGGCACCGAAAAGGGTCTGGTCGTGCCGGTTGTGCGCGATGCTGAGACCCTCAGCCTTGCTGGTATCGAAAAGGCCATTGGCGCGTTGGGCAAGAAGGCCCGCGACGGTCAGCTGTCGATCGACGACATGCAGGGCGGCACCTTCACCATCTCCAATGGCGGCGTCTATGGCTCGCTGATGTCGACCCCGATCCTCAATGCGCCTCAGTCGGGCATCTTGGGCATGCACAAGATTCAAGACCGTCCGATGGTGGTCGGTGGTCAGATCGTCGTGCGTCCGATGATGTATCTGGCCCTCAGCTACGACCACCGCGTGGTCGATGGCCAAGGTGCCGTGACCTTCTTGGTCAAGGTGAAGGACTATATTGAAGATCCGCAGCGCCTGCTGCTCGACCTCTAAACGGCGGACCGGCAACACCGGTCCTTACCGTTTATTTCCATTGATCAATCAACGACCCAAAGCGGATTTCAGCTCATGGCCCAGTACGACGTCGTCATTATCGGGGGCGGCCCCGGTGGCTACAATGCGGCGATCCGCGCCGGTCAGCTTGGCCTTAAGGTCGCCTGCATCGAGGGGCGCGGCACCCTTGGCGGCACCTGCCTGAATGTCGGCTGCATCCCTTCCAAGGCGATGTTGCACGCTTCTGAGCTCTATGAACTGGCGAACAAGGATTTCGCCAAGATGGGTATCGAGGGCAAGGTCACGGTCAATCTGCCGGTGATGCTGCAACAGAAGGCCGACAGCGTTTTGGCCCTGACCAAGGGCATTGAGTTCCTGCTCAAGAAGAACAAGGTCGACTATGTGAAGGGCTGGGGCCGGATTGCTGGCCCGGGCAAGGTCGCGGTTAAGGCCGAGGACGGCACCGAAACGGTTCTCGAAGCCGCCAACATCGTCATCGCCACGGGTTCTGAGCCCACGCCGCTGCCGGGCGTCGATGTCGATCAAAAGCGCATCGTCGATTCGACCGGCGCGCTGGTCATTCCTGAAATCCCCAAGTCGATGGTCGTCATCGGCGCAGGCATTATCGGCCTTGAGCTCGGCTCGGTCTGGCGCCGTCTGGGCGCCGAGGTCACGGTCGTGGAATATCTGGACCGCATCACGCCGGGTATGGACTCTGAAACGGCAAAGACCTTCCAGCGCATCCTCACCAAGCAGGGCGTCAAGTTCAAGCTGGGCACCAAGGTGACCGGGGCCAAGGCCTCCAAGACGGGCGTGGCCCTGACGGTTGAGCCTTCGGCGGGCGGCGCGGCTGAGACGCTGAATGCAGACTATGTTCTGGTGGCCATAGGCCGTCGTCCCTTTACCGAGGGTCTGGGCCTTGAGACGGTCGGGATCGTGCCGGACAAGCGCGGCTTCATCGCCAATGACCATTTCAAGACCTCGGCACCGGGCGTCTGGGTCGTGGGGGATGCCACCTATGGCCCCATGCTGGCCCACAAGGCCGAAGATGACGGTGTCGCCTGCATCGAGCTGATCGCGGGCAAGGCCGGTCACGTGAACTATGATCTGGTCCCGAGCGTCGTCTACACCTTCCCGGAAGTGGCGTGGGTCGGCAAGAACGAGGAAGAGCTCAAGGCCGCAGGCATCGCCTACAAGTCGGGCAAGTTCCCCTTCACCGCCAACAGCCGCGCCAAGGTCAACCATGAGGGCGAGGGCTTTGTGAAGGTGCTGGCCGATGCCGTCACCGACCAGATCCTCGGCGTCCACATGATCGGCCCGCAGGTCGGCGAGATGATCGGCGAATATTGCGTGGCCATGGAGTTCTCGGCCTCGTCCGAAGATGTGGCCCGCACCAGCCACCCGCACCCCACCCGCTCCGAAGCCCTGCGCCAAGCAGCGATGGGCGTCGAGGGCTGGACCATGCAGGCCTAAGTCAGGCCTCACCCCATCAGACGAGCTAGGGCGCATCCTCAGGCATGGGGGTGCGCCTTTTCGTATGCGGCCATCAGGCCTGCCGCATCGACATCCGTATAGCGCTGGGTGGTGGACAGGGACGCGTGGCCGAGTAGGTCCTGAATGGCGCGCAGGTCGGCCCCCGCGCCCAATAGATGGGTGGCGAAGGAGTGGCGGAGCGCGTGAGGTGTGGCGCTGTCGGGCAGTCCCAAGCGGCCGCGCAGGTTTTGCATCAGGGCCTGGGCATGGCGCGGACTATAGGCCCCGCCGCGCTTGGCCCGGAACAGGGCGTCTTCTGGCGTTAATTTGAACGGCACCTCGGCCAGATAGACATCAACCGCCTCGGTCACGGCGGGCAGGACCGGCACGATCCGGGTCTTGCCGCCCTTGCCGGTGATCCGCACCGAACCTTGCAGCGGCGCATCGGCGAAGGTCAGGGACAGGGCCTCGGAGATGCGCAGGCCGCAGCCATAGAGCAGGGTCAGAACGGCGCAGTCGCGCGCCACCTCCCAAGGCTCGCGCTCCAGATCGCTGGATGCCTCCTCGATCAGACCGAAGGCCTGATCCTCGCTGACGGGGCGCGGAACGCCGGGTTTGACCTTGGGGCCACGGACCAGACTCATAGCGGCATTGGGCATGCCCATGCGCCGGTCAAGCCAGCGATGGAACGAGCGGATCGCCGACAGCGCCTGCGACAGCGAGCGCGGCGATAGGGGGCGCTCGCACTGGACGCGGCTGGACAGATAGGACCGCACCTCGGCGGCGGTGATCCCTCCGAGATCGGCAAAGCGCAGCGGCTCGCCGCGATGGGTCTCGATGAAATAGAGATAGGGACGCACGCAGTCGCCGTAAGCCCGAAGGGTGCGGGGCGATGAGCGCCGCTCGTGGTCCATATAGGTCAACCACGCCAGCAAGGCGTCCTGGGCCGTGCCCGAGGGAACGGGTGCTTTTAAAGCACCGGCCATCGTTCTGCCGTCCGCTCCACGACCCGCGCCAAAAAGGCGACCAGTTCAGCGCCCATGTCGGGGGTAAAGCCCTCGGGATCGGACGAGCCAAAGGCCAAGACCCCTTGCCGGGCTGGGTTCCACAGGACGATACGCACCAGGGCAACGCTCTGGATACGCTCGGCATCCTCGGCGAACAGCACATCGGCCAGCCGAGGTTCGCCAAGGCGGGACTGGCCCTCATGGCCGAGTACCGAATCAACCGTGCCGGGACCGAGCGCGCGCCAACCGGCGGGTGTCCGTTCTGGCCCCTCAAGCCCGATGACCCCGCAGGTCAGGCCAAAGCGCAGTTGAGCGGCATCGTTCAGCCGACGCGCCAGATCCGAATGGTTGCGGGCTTCGAGCAGGTCGCAGACCGCCGCATAGGACTGGGCCTGAGCCGCGAAATTGGCCTCAGCCGTGTCTTCCAGTTCTTTGCGCGCGCTCGATTCGCGGTGCTTGGCGGCGCTGAGGCGGGCCAAAGCGGCGGGGCCGAACTCCACGACATTGGCCGCATTGATGCGAAGACCAAGCTCTTCCAACAGAGCCTCATCGTCGCGAATCAGGCTTGGATGTTGGACAAGAAAATCCCGCACCTGATGCCAGTCGGCCTCAAGCTCCATGTCGGTCTGGGAGGGCGGTTGATCGCTCACGGCCTGTCCCGTTCCTAAAGGATCGACTGGCCGGTCTTGGCCCAGTCGGCGTTGAACTGTTCGAGGCCTCGGTCGGTCAATGGATGCTTGTACAGCTCCAAGAATACTGACGGCGGGATTGTCGCGCAGTCGGCTCCGGCCAAGGCAGCGGCCCGAACATGGGCGGCGTTGCGCACCGAGGCGGCGAGGATGGCCGTGCTAAAGTCGTAATTGTCGTAGATGGTGCGAATATCGTGGATCAACTCCATGCCGTCCGCGCCGTGGTCGTCCAGACGTCCGATAAAGGGCGAGACGAAGGCCGCACCGGCCTTAGCGGCCATCAGGGCTTGGGCAGCAGAGAAGCATAGGGTGACATTGACCATGATCCCTTCGATGGCCAGAGCCCGCGTCAGCATCAGCCCTTCGCGGGTCAGGGGGGCCTTGACCACGACATTGTCGGCGATGGCAGCGAGCTTGCGGCCCTCGGCAATCATCGATTCCAGATCGGGTGCGACCACTTCGGCGCTCACAGGGCCCTCGACGAGCGCACAAATCTCAGCAATGACCTCCAACATGGGACGACCAGACTTGGCAATCAGGGTGGGATTGGTGGTAACCCCATCAACCAGGCCAGTTTGCGCCAGATCCTTCAGGACCGCCGTGTCTGTGGTATCGAGAAAGAGCTGCATGTTCGAGGGTCCTATGTCCGTTGCGTTGACGCTTTTAAACTGCTTCGCGGCCCCCGGCCATGGCTGCCCGCAATCATGAGCCGTATCGCCGAAATTCTGTTGCCCCTGCCGGTACCCGAGGCCTTCGACTATGCCGAGCCGGAGGGCATGGACCTCTCGACCGGTGCACTGGTGAGCGTGCCGCTCGGCAGCCGGACCGTGACTGGCGTGGTTGCAGCCTTGCGGGACGGGCAGGGGGGCAACCGGCCCCTCAAGCCGGTCTTGGAACATCTGACCGGACAGGCCTTGCCGCCGACCACGCTGGCATTTGTGCTCTGGGCCGCGCGCTACAGTGTCGATGTGCCCGGTGCCGCCCTTTCCATCGCCTTGCGGGGGGCAAGGGCACCTCGGCCCCGGCAAGAGCGGCGGCTTCAGGCCTCTGGCACGGTTCCAGCCCGCACCACCCCGGCCCGCAGCCGGGTTCTGGCGGCGGCTCGAGAGCCCATATCAGGGCCTGATCTGGCCATCGCCGCTCAGGTCTCCGCCGGAGTGATCAAGGGGTTGGTCGATGATGGGGCGCTGAACGTCATCCTCACCGACCCGGATCCTGGCTTTGGGGTTCCCGACCTTAGCTTGACCGGCGCCCAGCTTAATCCGAGCCAAGCGGCGTCGGCCAAGGTCTTGACGGGGCTGGTCGAGACCGGCGGCTTTTCGGCCGTGCTGCTCGATGGGGTGACCGGGTCGGGCAAGACGGAGGTCTATCTGGAGGCGGCAGCCGCAGCCCTGGCCTCTGACCCCACCGCACAGGTGCTCGTCCTTTTGCCTGAAATTGCCCTGACCCAAGCGGTGATTGCGAGGTTCGAACAGCGTTTCGGCGCGCGTCCGGGCGAGTGGCATTCGGCCATCGCCTTGCCACGCCGTCGCCAGCTTTGGGAGGCGGTCGCAGATGGCACTTGCCGCATCGTGGTCGGTGCCCGTTCGGCCCTGTTCTTGCCCTTCAGCAACCTCAAACTGATCATTGTCGATGAGGAGCATGACGGCTCCTACAAGCAAGAAGAAGGCTTCATCTACCAGGCCCGCGATCTGGCCGTGGTCCGAGCCAAGCTGGAAAATGCGCTGGTGGTTTTGGCTTCGGCCACGCCATCGATGGAGACCCTGTGGAATGCCGAATCGGGGCGCTATCGCTGGCTGAAGCTGTCGGCGCGTCACGGCGCGGCGGTCTTGCCAGACATTGACCTGATCGATCTGCGCTCGACCCCGTTGGAGGCGGGCCGATGGCTGTCCTTGCCGCTGGTTCAGGCCATGGCCGAAACCTATGGCCGAGGCGAGCAGACCCTGCTGTTCCTCAACCGCCGAGGCTATGCGCCGCTGGTTCTGTGCAAGGCTTGCGGCGAGCGGATGACCGCGCCCGACACCGAATCTTGGCTCGTCGAGCACCGTTATACCGGGCGGCTGATCTGCCATCTAACCGGCTTTTCGATGCCTAAGCCCAAGACCTGCCCCCACTGCGGCGCGGCCGATAGTCTTGTCTCCATCGGGCCGGGGGTCGAACGGGTCGAGGAAGAGGTCAAGGAACGGTTCCCCGAAGCGCGGGTTGAGGTTTTTTCTTCCGATACGGTCCATAGCGCAGAGGCGGCGCGCGAACTGGTCGAGCGCATGACGGCGGGCGAGATCGATATTCTCGTCGCGACCCAGGCTGCGGCCAAGGGTCACAACTTCCCCAACCTGACGTTGGTCGGGGTGGTCGATGCGGATCTGGGCCTCAGGGGCGGGGATCTGCGAGCGGCGGAACGGACCTTCCAGCTTCTGGTCCAGGCCAGCGGGCGGGCGGGGCGTCATGAGCGCGCCGGGCGGGCCCTACTACAGACCTATTTGCCCGAACATGAGGTCATGCAAGCCCTCAAGGCTCAGGACCGCGACGGCTTCATGGCAGCGGAAATGGCTGAACGGGAATTGGCGAAGCTGCCGCCCTTTGGCCGTCTGGCGGCGGTGATTGCGTCTGGCCCAGATATCCCGGTGTTAGAGGCCTATGTTCAGGCCCTTGCCGCGGCTGTGCCCAACGCGCAGGGGGTCGAGGTGTTTGGCCCCGCCGATGCCCCGCAGGCTCTGGTACGAGGGCGTCGGCGCAAGCGGTTCCTCGTTCGCGCCGACCGGTCCGTTGATCTGCAGGGGTTTCTATCCGCTTGGCGAGCTAGGGCGAAGGTTCCCAACTCGGTCCGCGTGGTCTTTGACGTCGACCCCTACAGCTTTCTGTAGGGGTCTGGTCTTTGGAAGGCGTGGGGACTAGTGACCGCCACCGCCACTTTTCTTCGTTGCCGCATTTCGAGCCATCATATTGAGGCCCTCCACTAGGCCCGAGAAGGCCATGGCCGCGTAGATGTAGCCCTTTGGCACATGGTGGCCGAGGCCGTCAGCGATCAGGGTCGCGCCGATCATCAGCAAGAAGCCAAGGGCCAGCATAACAATGGTCGGATTGTGATGGATGAAGTCGGCCAAAGGATCTGCTGCGACCATCATGACAACCACGGCGATGACCACTGCTATGACCATGATCGGCAGATGCTCGGTCATGCCCACAGCGGTCAGGATCGAATCAACCGAGAAGACGATGTCGAGCAAGATGATCTGCACAATGGCGGCCGCGAAATTTGTCGCGATAGGGGCCTTCTTGTCGAGAATGTCGTCACTGGGGGTCACATCGACCGTGTAGTGAATTTCCTTCGTTGCTTTCCAGAGCAGGAACAGGCCGCCGACGATTAGGATCAGGTCGCGCCACGAAACCTCTTGGCCCAGCGCGGTAAAGACGGGGGCCGTCAGCCCAACGATCCAAGTGATCGCCGAAAGAAGGCCTAGCCGCATGACCAAGGCGAGGCTGATACCAATCCGGCGAGCCTTTTGCCGATCCGCTTCAGGCAGTTTGTTGGACAGGATTGAGATAAAAACGAGATTGTCGATGCCGAGCACAACCTCCATGACGACAAGCGTCACAAGGGCTGCCCAAGCGGCGGGGCTGGCGGCTAGGGCAATTAAGCTGTCCATAGAAGTGTCCTCATTGTCGTTCGAGGCGCGTCAAACGCGCGCGGGGGCGGCAGTGTGACCCATCTTACGGCGAGACTTCCCGGAAGAGAAAGCGTCAATACAATCGGGCCGCGCTTCAGATAGGCACTCGAACCGCAAATGGAAGCGTTTGCCTTGGTTGCAGCGATTTAGATCGCATGCTATGTCCCGCGCGGCTTTGGGTCGGGGGGCTTTTCGAAGCTCTTTTTCCCTCGCGTTTCTATTCGCGAAGTCTAGCCTTCAGGCTCTGACAGGCCCCTACGCTCTTAAGACGGACACTGTTCGTTGGCAGGGCATAATCGCATCGGACGGATGACTAAGTGGCGGACGATTCCAAGACGACGGATGTGGGCGCGCGATATGCGCAGGCCCTGTTTGATTTGGCCAAGGACGGTGATTCGATCACTTCCATTGAGGCTGACCTAAAGACCTTGAAGGCCATGTTGGCAGAGAGCGCGGATCTGCGTCGTCTCCTGCCCTCACCGATCTTTAAGTCTGACGTTAAGGGCAAGGTGCTTTTGGCCCTTGCTGATGCTGGCGCGTTCAACGCCACCACCAAGAAATTCCTTGGCTTTCTGAGCCAGAATCAACGGGTCGCGGCGCTGCCGTCGATCATCACCTCCTTTGAGCAGCTGTCGGCTGCCCATCGCGGCGTGGTGACGGCGGACGTCGTTACAGCAGTGAAGATGACTGCGGCCCAGACCAAAGCCGTTGCCGCCGCCCTTCAAAAGGCACTTGGCAAGGCCCCTGAAATTGAAACCCGGATCGATCCTTCTATTTTGGGTGGGATCAAGGTTCGGGTTGGTTCGCGTCTGTTCGATGCTTCGCTTCGGTCGAAGCTCGACTCCCTCAAGTTCGCTCTGAAACGGGCATAGGTTAAAAGGTTCTGGGCATGGATATCCGCGCAGCCGAAATCTCGGCGATTCTGAAATCCCAAATCGCCAGCTTCGGCGAAGAGGCTGACGTTTCCGACGTTGGTCAGGTTCTGTCGGTCGGCGATGGTATCGCTCGCGTCTATGGTCTGGATAAGGTCCAGGCCGGCGAGATGGTCGAGTTTCCAAAGGCTGGCGTTAAGGGCATGGCCCTGAACCTCGAGCGCGACAATGTCGGTATCGTGATCTTCGGTGAAGACCGCGCCATCGGCGAAGGCGACGAAGTGCGTCGTCTTGGCGAGATCGTGGACGTTCCTGTCGGCCGGGGCCTCTTGGGCCGCGTCGTCAATCCTCTGGGCGAGCCTATCGACGGCAAGGGTCCTATCGTTGATGTGGCCGAGCGTCGCCGCGTGGACGTCAAGGCGCCGGGCATCATCCCCCGCAAGTCGGTGCACGAGCCTTTGCAGACCGGCCTCAAGGCCATCGACACCCTGATCCCCGTTGGCCGTGGCCAGCGCGAGCTGATCATTGGTGACCGTCAGACCGGTAAGACCGCTGTCGCCATCGACACCATCTTGAACCAAAAGGCTGCCAACGCGGGCACGGACGAGAGCGCCAAGCTCTATTGCGTCTATGTCGCTATCGGCCAGAAGCGTTCGACTGTCGCCCAGATCGTCAAGACCCTCGAGGAAAATGGCGCGCTGGAATATACGATCGTTGTGTCCGCAACGGCTTCCGAGCCTGCGCCCCTTCAGTTCTTGGCTCCGTTCTCGGGCTGCGCCATGGGCGAGTGGTTCCGTGACAACGGCATGCACGCCCTGATCATCTATGATGACCTTTCCAAGCAGGCTGTGGCCTATCGCCAGATGTCCTTGCTTCTGCGTCGTCCTCCAGGGCGTGAAGCCTATCCCGGCGACGTGTTCTATCTCCATTCCCGTTTGCTGGAACGCGCTGCGAAGCTGAACGAAGCCAATGGCTCTGGTTCGCTGACCGCGCTTCCGCTGATCGAGACCCAGGCCAACGACGTGTCGGCCTATATTCCGACCAACGTGATTTCGATCACCGACGGCCAGATCTTCCTCGAAACCGACCTGTTCTATCAGGGCATCCGCCCCGCCGTGAACGTCGGTCTGTCGGTGAGCCGCGTGGGTTCTTCGGCGCAGACCAAGGCGATGAAGAAGGTTGCCGGCTCGATCAAGCTGGAGCTCGCGCAGTACCGCGAAATGGCGGCGTTTGCGCAGTTCGGCTCCGATCTCGATGCCTCGACCCAGTGCCTGCTCAACCGTGGTGCGCGGCTGACCGAACTGCTCAAGCAGGGCCAGTACAAGCCGATGCCGTTCGAAGAGCAGGTCGTTTCGATCTTCGCCGGCGTCAACGGCTTCATCGACACCATCCCGGCCAAGGATGTGACGCGCTTCGAAGCGTCGCTGCTGGCCTTCGTGCGTGCCGACCATGCGGCGCTGCTGACCGACATCCGCGACAAGAAGGACCTGTCGGCCGATACGACCGCAGCCCTGAAGACGCTTATCGGTGCCTTCGCCAAGACGTTTGACCATTTCTTTGACGAGTTGTTTTTCGATGGTCGTTTCGCCAAAGGGAATGATGCGGTCGTTGGGCTCACGCGTCTGAATGCTGACGTCTTCTTCGTCAGCCAATGCCTTGAGCAAGGAGACGCGTGCGATGGCGTCGGTGTGCGCCAAAGCGGTTCGGGTCAGGTTGACCACGGTCGCGATTTGATGGGCGTTGCGCAGAATGCGCGGCTCGTACTCTTGTGTTCTGAACAATTGCAGCCAGGCCAGGCTGCTGAACAAAATCAGCATGGCCAACAACACGAAAGTGCGCCAGAACAGGCTCAGCTTGAGTCTGGGGAGCACCTCTTGAGCCGGGGC
>CALFYB010000463.1 GCA_937952995.1 uncultured Caulobacteraceae bacterium | reverse complement strand
GATGCAGAACATCCTTGGCTATCCTGTGATTACGGTGGGCCTCGTCACCATGCCGCGCGGCGTCGGTATGCTCGTTAGCATGATGGTGGGGGGACGGTTTATCGGCCGAATAGATCCGCGAGGCTTTTTGGTTACGGGGTTCCTCTTGAACGCCCTTGCGATGTGGATGATGTCCATGTCCTCGCCCCAGATGGATGACCACATCATTATGCAGTCGGGGCTTCTGCAGGGCGTTGGGCTTGGGATGATCTTTGTTTCGTCCAACACACTGGCCTTTGGGACCTTGCCGATGGAACTGCGGACCGACGCGGCTTCAGTCATCACGCTTGCGCGCAGTCTAGGCTCAGCGGTGGGGATTTCCCTGATGCAGGCCATGTTTATGCGCAATCTGCAGACGACCTATACGGAGCTGGTGCCCAATATTCGAACCGACAATCCGGTGTTTCAAAACCAGATGGGCGGTGCCGTCGATCTGGGCTCGATACAGGGTCTGTCGACCATCGCTGCAGAGGTCGGACGGCAGGCGGCGATGGTCTCCTATGTCAATGATTTCTACCTCTCGATGCTTCTCACCATCGGCACCATTCCCCTTATTTTCTTTCTGAAACCGCCGTCTGCGGGCGCGGGTGGAGGCGGCCATGCGCTACCGGACTAGGTTAGCTTCAGCCATTTTGATGTCGGCATTCATGCTCAGCGGCTGCGCCGTTGTCGGGCCTGACTATGCGTCGCCCGCGAGCGGCATACCGGCGCAGTACCAGTCGGTGCCGAGTGCAGGCGGCTTTGTGTTTGGCGATCCGTCAGCGGGACAGGCTTGGTGGACGGCCTTCGGGGCCAGCGATCTTGATCAGCTCGTGGCCGCCGCGCTGAAGGGCAGCCCTACAGTACAAGATGCTGAAGCCGCACTGGACTCCGCGCGCGCAGCGGTCACGGTCGTTGAGGGCGCGCGGGCTCCGCAGGCCAGCCTGACGGCCGGGCCCGAGGAGGCGCGGATCAATTCTACCTCCTTCGGTTTCACCGGCTTTCCGACCAAGACCATCTCGCGCTATGCGATTGGTGCGCGGATGTCCTACGATCTGGACCTGTTCGGCGGTAATCGGCGGGCCGAAGAGTCTGCTCGGGCCAAACTCGACGGCCAAGCCTATCAGCTCGATGCCGCCCGCCTAACCGTCGCGGGCAATACAGCTCGCACAGCCATCTTGATCGCCGCCCTGCGCACCCAAATTGCCAGCAGCGAAGCGGTCATTGCCGATGATCGTCAAACCTTAGCGCTGGCGCAAAAATCGGTGGATGCTGGCGCGTCAGGCCGGATCGAGCTCTTGCGGGTCCAGACCCAGCTGGAGCAGGACCAAGCGGTGCTGCCCGGCCTCAAGCGGGATTTGGCCGTGGCCCAATATGCTTTGGCCGCGCTTACGGGCCATGCACCCGGCGATTGGACCGCGCGGAACTTTGCGCTGGACCAGTTCAAGGTGCCTTCCAGCTTGCCCATCGCTGTGCCAGCGGCCTTGGTCCATGGCCGTCCCGATATTATGGCTGCAGAGATGACCTATCATGCGGCCACCGCCCAAATCGGCGTCGAGCGGGCACGGCTCTATCCGAACCTCAACATTACCGCCCAGTTTGCCCAGACCGCTCTGACTCCCGACGGTTTGGTCAATGCCTCGGCGACGGGCTGGAGCCTTGCCACCGGCCTGACCGCGCCTCTGCTGAATGGCGGTGCCCTCAAGGCCAAGGCCCGTCAGGCCGAGGCAGAGGCCAATCGGGCGCAGGCTCGCTATCACGCCACCGTCCTCAAGGCCTTTGTTGAGGTCGCCGACGGGCTAGAGGGGGTTTCGGCTAGCGAGGCTGAACTGCGTCTTCGTCAAAGCGCTCTCGCCACGGCAGAGGAAAATCTGCGTCTGGTCCGCCGGGCCTATGAGCTAGGCTCGCTCAGGCTGGTTGATGTGCTCGATGCTCAGCGTCAGGCCAATGGCGCGCGCCAAGCCTTTGCCAAGACCCAAGGTCTGCGGCTGCTAGCCTATGCCGACCTGTTTGCAGCGACAGCGACGGTCTCAAGAAGCAACTAGAGCCGCTTCATCCTGATGGGTCATGGCCAGAGCCACGGCCTCGGCGATCTTGATACCGTCGACGGCGGCGGACAGGATGCCACCCGCATAGCCCGCGCCCTCGCCTGCGGGGTAGAGGCCCCGGGTGTTGAGGCTCTGGAAGGTCTTGTCACGCGTGATGCGGATCGGCGAGGAGGTGCGGGTCTCGACACCGGTCAGCACCGCGTCTGGATCATCAAAGCCGGGAATCTGACGGCCAAAGACCGGGAAGGCCTCGCGCATGGCGGCAATGGCGAAATCGGGTAGGCAGCCGGACAGGTCCGTCGGCAAGATGCCGGGCTTGTAGGACGGAATGACACTGCCCAGCGCGGTCGAGGGCCGACCGGCAAGAAAGTCGCCCAACCGCTGGCCCGGCGCGACATAGTTCTCCCCGCCCGCCTTGAAGGCCTGTTCCTCCCAGCGCCGCTGCAGGGCGATCCCGGCAAGCGGATGGCCGGGAAAGTCCTTCTCGGGTGTGACATCGACGACGATGCCGGCATTGGCGTTGCGCTCTTTGCGCGAATATTGGCTCATCCCGTTGGTCACCAACCGTCCCGGCTCTGACGCCGCCGCCACGACCGTCCCGCCGGGGCACATGCAGAAACTATAGACCGTGCGCCCGTTCGAGCAGGCGTGGGACAGCTTATAGTCGGCTGCGCCCAAGTCGGGATGTTTGGCCGAGGTGCCGAACCGCGCATTGTCGATCAGGGATTGGGGATGCTCGATACGAAAGCCAACTGAGAAAGGTTTTGCCTCGAGGTAGACCCCTGCGTTGTGCAAAGCCTCAAAGGTGTCACGGGCGCTATGGCCAAGTGCCAAAATGACATGATTGGCCGCAATGTGCTCGCCGTTTTCAAGTACAACCCCTCGAATTTGCTCTGCTTCGATCTCAAAGCCAGTGACCTTCTGCGAAAAACGAATTTCACCACCAAGCGCGATGATTTCTTCGCGCATGGTTTCAACAATACCGACTAAGCGAAACGTACCGATGTGAGGCTTCGCGACATACAAAATCTCTTCGGGTGCGCCCGCTTTGATGAACTCTTGAATAACCTTGCGGCCGTAAAACTTTGGATCTTTGATCTGACTATACAGTTTGCCATCTGAAAACGTGCCTGCGCCACCTTCACCAAATTGCACGTTGGATTCTGGATTTAAAACGTTTTTACGCCAGAGTTTCCAGGTATCTTGCGTGCGCTCGCGCACCGCTTTGCCGCGTTCAAGAATGAGGGGCTTGAGCCCCATTTGTGCCAGCAGTAAGGCAGCAAAAATGCCGCAAGGACCAAAACCAATCACAACGGGTCTGAGCTTTGGGCTAGGTGTTTGCTCAGTGACTTGTGCCACAAAGTGATAGCTGGTGTCGGGTGTTAAGCGAACTTGTGGATCGTCCACAAAGCGCTTTAGAACTGACGCTTCGTTTTTGACGACGACATCAACAATGTAGGTGAACGACAGGGCAATATTTTTGCGGGCGTCGTAGCTACGTTTAAAGATCTCGATCTGTAAAAGATCACTGGCAGAGATCCCCAGGCGCTTGACGATGGCCGCTGCCAGCGCCTCGGGTGCGTGATCGATGGGTAGGCGAAGTTCGATAATGTGGATCATAGACCGCAACGATACACAAAAACTCAGACTAAGACACTGAGACCTAGTGAGAACTCGCCTCAAGCACTTATTGAGGCTCGGTTTTACTGCTTTTCACCACGGCATCCCAGCGTTTGATTTCAGTCGCGAGATAGGCGCCATATTCTTCGGGCGTCGACCCCAAGACTTGAGCGCCTTGCGACAGCAATTTTTCTTTGGTGTCGGGGTTCATGAGGACTGCCATGATGTCTGTGTTTAAGCGCTTGATGATTGCGGGAGGTGTTTTTGCGGGCACCATGATGGCCTGCCAAGCCCCGAGTTCAAAGCCCTTGAGACCACTTTCGTCAAGTGTTGGCACGTTAGGTAGCGCAGGAGAGCGAACCAGAGTTGTGACGGCAATCGGTCGCACGCGACCTTCTTTGGCATAGGCCAGACCGACTGAGATCGGCTGCATATCAAACTGAACTTCGCCGCCCACTAAAGCAATCATGGCTGGGCCACTGCCTTTGTACGGCACGTGATTGGCAACTAAGCCTAACTGCTCTAAGACTAAAAAGGGTGCAAGATGGGTGATGTTGCCAACCCCTGCCGAGCCATAGGCTAGTGAGTCAGGCTTGGCTTTGAGCAGCGCGACAAACTCTTTGAAATTGGTAGCCGAGACCGAGTTGTTGACATTGAGCAGCATCGGTACAACAGTGGTGAGAATCACTGGTGCCAAATCTTTTTGCACATCAAAGCTTAAGTTTTTATATAGAGCAGGGCTTAACGCCACCGATGAACTGTTGTAGATCAAAGTATAGCCATCCGGCTTTGAGCGCACCACATATTCAGCGGTGATGTTGCCATTGGCGCCGGCTTTG